>JALORD010000352.1 GCA_025459145.1 Pirellulaceae bacterium
CCCTATATCGGACCCGGCCGGCAGTTCGGTGGTCTGCATTCCATCTGCCCAGCCGCCATGCTCGATGGTTCGGTGCGAAAGTTGTCGAACGAGATCGACCCGGCGACATTAGCAGCGCTAATGACAATCGCCGGGGAGGATTGAGGCTCCCATTGCGAGTAGAGTCAGCCCGGACCGTCGAGGTCGAGCGACGATGACCACGAGAAACGATCGCTGGGGCGAACCGATCGATCCGCGTCGCCGCACCTACTCGCTGGCGACGCTGTTTCGCGTCCTGACGATTGTCGCCGGTTTTTGCGGCTGGCTCAGCGTCGTGCGATTTAGTCTGGCGGCTGCGAGCCTGGTGCTGCTGGTGACGGCCGTTGCGCTCGCGATTATTGCGATGCGGCGGACAAACGGCGGCTGGCAGCGGCGCGGCCTTACGGGAGCCCTATTCCTGGTCGGAATCCCGTTTGTGGCCGTCTATCTGGCACTTGCTTCGATGGTGGTAGCCGCTCCGGCGTGGATGCATCCCTCGCTCGATCCACGCTTCAATTTCGCCGGCCTCGACCTCGTCATCGAAGCGTGCTTCCTGCTGGTCGCGCTGCCATGCACCACCATCGTCTCCAGTATGCTCCTCAGCACGTGGCTGCACTTGGCTGCGGACGCGGCTGATCGCGAGATTGAACGATGAGTGGCAAACCCCCTTCAAGACTCGCTGTTATCGATCGATCTCCCCCATCACGACGTCGAGCGAGCCAACGATGGCGGGGACGTCGGCAATCAGACAGCCGCGGCAGAGGGCGTGCGTGACCGAGAGATTGCAAAACGAACTGCTGCGGGCCCGGACGCGCCAGGGGATGCTGTTTCCGTCGCTCACGATGTAGAAGCCCATCTGGCCGCGCGGGGCCTCGGTTTCGAGGTAGGCTTCGCCCTTGGGCAACTTTGCGGTCAGCTTAATGGGCTCACCCCAATTGCCGCTGGCCGTGCTGTAGCGTTCGATGCCCTGACGTACGAGATCGATCGCCTGCACGACCTCCAGCATCCGCACGTAGAACCGGTGCCAGCAGTCGCCCAGGATCGCCTCCCGCGGGACCGGGGGATAGTTGTGGTCCTTGGGATAGTGGCCGTTCTTCTCGACGATCACCTCGAAGGCATAGCCATCGTACATTTCGGTGTACCGCTCTTCGCCGTCGCGACGCAGATCGTAGTCGACGCCGCTACCGCGGAGCACAGGGCCCGTACAGCCGTAGTCGAGTGCCGTCTCGGCCGACATCACACCGATGGCCGCCGTGCGCTTGATGAAGATGGCGTTGGTGGTGAGCAGGGCGTGGTATTCCTGAATCACCGGCTCGAACTGGGTCAGAAAAGCCTCGAGCTTCTGCAGCCAGCCGCGGGGCAGATCGGCTGTCGCTCCGCCGGGAGTCAGGTAGCTGTAGGTGAGACGGGCGCCGCACGCTTCTTCAAACAGGTCGAGGATCTTTTCCCGCTCGCGGAAGGCGTAGAGAAATGGGCTGAACGTCCCCAGATCCAGACCGTAGGCTCCCATCCCCACCAGGTGGCTGGCGATTCGGCCGAGCTCGCTGATGATCACCCGGAGGTGGCGGGCCTTCTCGGGCAGCTGGTAGTTCAGCAGTTTCTCGACGCACAGCGACCAACCGAGATTCATATTCATCCCGGCCAGATAATCCATCCGGTCGGTGTAGGGAATCCACTGCCGGGGCGTCAGGTTCTCGCCAATCTTCTCGGCGCAGCGGTGCAAATAGCCGATATGCGGCTCGACCTCCGAGACGATTTCGCCATCGGTCCGCAGCACCAGCCGCAGCACGCCGTGTGTGCTGGGATGCTGCGGGCCCATGTTGACGAGCATCTCGTCGGTGCGAACGTCGAATTCAACGACCCGGGGGTCTTCGAGCGTGAGGGGCATGGTTGTCGTCCTGTATTCCCACCAGTGACTAATGCCAAGTGACAAAGGACGACGTCACTGGGCATTGGCCACTGGTCAGTTGTGTGCTTATCTTCCGCGAATCCCGTGATACTCGAGCGGCATCTCGTAGTCTTTGCGGAGCGGGTGGCCTTCCCAGTCTTCGGGGCACAGGATCCGCCTTAGATCGGGATGGCCGACGAAGCGGATTCCCGACAGGTCGTAGACCTCACGCTCGTGCCAGTCGGCCGTGCGCCACACGCCCGCGACGCTGGGAACCTCGGGGAGTACTCCCGGCTCGTCATTCTTCCACCGGGGGAGCATCACCTTCAGGACTAGCGAGTGCTTCTTGGTAACACTCGACAGGTGGTAAACCACCTCGGTGTGCGGCTGAAACGTGGCCTTCGCCGCCTTCTTGGGGTCGGGCTCAAAATAGTCGACCCCCGAGATGCAGTTGAGCATCTCAAACTTGAGGTCCGGGTCGGTCTTCAAAAACTGACAGACATCGACGATCGCGTCTGGTTGGACCTCAATCCACGGATCGATGGAATCGAGCGTCGCACCAACGATCTTGTCGCCGAACTTCTTCTTCAGGCGATCGAGCACACTGGGACCGGCCATGAATCGTGAGCACCTGGCTGGTGAGCCGAAAGTTGACACACTCTGCTTAAGCCGAATTGCCGGCGCCGAAGTTGGGGGCCGCAATCCACTGCTTGCAGAGTGTTGGGTTGATAATCGAAAAACCGGCCGCGCCGCTGCGGCCGCCGTTAGGCCGACAACACTTGTTCCTGTTCGAGCGGATCGTCGCTCCGCACCCGCGGCTCGGCCTTGGCCCGCTCGGCACTCACCGCCCGGACCCAGTCGAGATCGCCGCGCGTCCAGACGTAGAAAAAACCTACCATCAGCACTGCAAAAAATACCGCGATGTCGATGATTGTGACGAGCGCCAATTGCCGCGAACCCGCTTCGATCACTGCCGCCGAGCGATTCACGGGATCTCCCTCCGCGGGAACCAGACTCGCGAGCGAGGCGGGAACCGTCTCGGGAACCGTGGGATTGCGGACACCCATCTCCTGGTACATCAGCCGTGCTGAACGGGTGAGGGCAATCTGCCCGCTGGTATCGCGTTCGACGACGACCGCCGGGTCGCGGGCCATGTCGGCCATGTTGGTCGACTTGCCGAACACCGTGGCCCAGGGGAAGAAGAACGCCACTTCGACATCGAAAATGATGAACAGCAAGGCGACCACATAGAACCGCAGGTCGAACTGGACGAAACTGCTCCCGATCGTCGGCTCGCCGCACTCGTAGATTTCGAGTTTGTCGGCGTGCGGATCGTGGGGGCGCACGAACTTGCCGACAAGCAAATTGACGAACAGGAAGACGATCCCTACCGTCGCGAAGAGGGCGAGATAGACAACGATGCCGAGCGACGAAGCGATCGCAGGGGACATAAGTCGGCTCAGACCGGGGGCTTGTGAATCATTTCACGAATGCCCCTTATTCTAAGGACTGGCCCCTGGCCCGCAAGGACGCCCTGGTCCCTGCGAACCCCGAAAAAGTGAGCCGGTAGCAGACCGGGAGAATGGTCCCGCGGTCGCGGCAGCACACCTTGCGGCCCGGCCTAGGCAGCCTGGCGCAGCGGCTCGCTGCGTCGGCGCTGGGAGAGCTGGACGACGATCGTCTCGACGAGCGATTGCGTGGCAGCCGCAACGATTTCGGACCGCATTCCGGAGATTCGAGCCCCTTCCTGCTCGATCAGGCGCTCGGTTTCGGACGAAATGACCGCAATGGCCCGCGCCCGGATGTAGCCCCGCATTTCCGCCGCCGAGAGTTCCGGCAAGCGGTCGACGACCCGCTGCCAAACGGCCATGCGACTGCGGCCGGCTACCCGTTCCGTCATCTCTGCCAGCCGATCGGCAACCAACCATTGGGCGATTCTGTGATGCCAGGCCATGGTTCATCCTTGTGGAGCAATAGGAAATCTGCCGGCCGCTGCGCTCGGCGCTTAGCGATTGTCCCCCCTTTCCATCGAACGTTGGGCGAGCCGGCCTTGATTGACTGCCGCACTCCGTAGGCTTGGTCGGCTGAGGAAAAATTTCCGGTCACCGCGGCGATGGGCAAGCCGTCATCCCTTGCTACGCGGAATCTTCACCAACTCGCACATCCCACCGCGGGCTAGTGCAAAACGGGGTTGATCGCTACTCCCCGCCGCTACAATCGCGCCAATCGGCCGCGTCGCCGAAAATCGCTACGTTCCCGCGGGCACTTCACCCAGCCGGGCGGGCATCGGGAATTCGAGCGTAAACTGCGTTCCCCGGCCCACTTCGCTGTGAACGCCGATTCGCCCACCGTGCGCTTCGATGATTCGCCGGGCGGTCGGGAGTCCCAGGCCGCTGCCGCCGCTCTTGGTACTGTAAAACGGCTCAAACATGTTGAGGGCCGTGCGCTCGTCCATGCCGATGCCCGTATCGATCAGGTCCAGGGCCACGCCATGCCGGGTGAGCCGGGTGCGGGCGATCAATTGCCCGCCTCCTTCCATCGCTTCCAGGGAGTTCTTCACGAGATTGACGAGCGCCGCCTGCAGCGTCTCGCCATTGAGCAGGATGCTCGGCAGATCATGATCGAGGTAGCGAACAATGTCGACGCCGGACGACGCCGCTTGCGCCGAGAAAAGATCGAGCACCCGCTCGACGTGGTCGTTGAGATTACCCAGATGCAGGTCAAGGCGGCCGACCTTGCTGAATCGCAGGAAATCGTTCAGCAGATTCTCAAGCCGCTCGCACTGCCGGCCCACCATCTCGATTTTGCCCAGTGCCCGGCGTTCGCGGGGCGACTGCGGCTCGGCCAGGTCTTCGGCCAAGAGATCCATGTTCATCCGAATGACGGAGAGCGGATTCTTGATCTCATGCGCAAGCGAACCGGCGAGCGCCGCCAGCTCCGCGTACTGTGCGCGGAGCTGATCCAGTGAATCGCCGGTTATCGGCTCGTTCTCCGACATGGTCGCATGTCCCAGGCGTCTGCCGCCGCTGGCGGGTTCGGGCGTGCAATGTCCCGTGTTACTCGCCAGCGACAAGTCGCTCGGCGACAGGTCCGAGGACAGTGTAGCTGTGGCCTAGCGCCGGTCGCGATACCCGCCGCCGCCACCGCCGCCCCGACCACCACGATCGCCGCCGCGGCCTCCGCCGCCGCCACGACCACCGCGGTCGCCTCCCCGGCCTCCGCCGCCGCGACCACCGCGGTCGCCGCCGCGGAACCCGCCTTCATCTCCCTCGCCGCGCGGCGGGCCCTCTTCGCCCCCGCCTTCGACAGCTGCCATTTCGTCGGGCAGTCCGAGTTCTTCATGAGCCCGCTTCCGGCTCAGCTTTACACGATCGTGCTCGTCGACGTCGATCACGAGCACTTTCATCTCGTCACCGATGCGGCAGACATCTCCCACCGAAGCGACGTAACCCGACGACAGTTCGCTGATGTGGACGAGGCCATCTCGACCGGGGATGATCTCGACGAATGCGCCAAAGTCTTTCAGGCTGACCACGCGGCCGGTGTAGATCTTGCCGATCTGAACGGTCGCCGTGCAGGCCTCGACCTGAGCCAAGGCGGCCTCGGCCCACTCGCGGTTCGTACTGGCAATCGTCACGGTGCCATCGTCCTGAACTTCGATGACCGTTCCCGTGGCTTCCTGAATTCCGCGGATGTTCTTGCCGCCGGGACCAATCAAGAGGCCGATCTTGAGCGGATCGATCTGCGTCCGGATGAGCCGCGGCGCCCACTCCGAGATCTCTTCCTTCGGCCGCGGAATCGTGGTGAGCATCTTGCGGAGAATCTGGATCCGAGCCTCGCGCGATTGCT
>JALORD010000353.1 GCA_025459145.1 Pirellulaceae bacterium
GTAGTCGGGATCATAGCCGTAATCGACCATCACAAAGCGGGCCCCCGCCTCGACCAGTCGGCGCGCCTGCAAGCAGCGGCCGCCGATCTTCGTCCGGCCGTATGCCTCGCGGACATCGTCCGGAACGTCGGCCAGTTCAAACGCCTTGCGAACTTCAGGCGTTGAGAGCAGCCGCAGCGCGTTGTGGTACTGCGATTCGGCCGACAGCACGGCGTCGTTCTTGTCGAGCGAGCGGAGCGCTCGATCGAAAGCGGCCCGCAGCTGGCGGCGGCCGGAGAGCCGATCGGGGGGCACCTCGGGCGATAGGGCCAGCGACTTGGGCTGCAAATCCTCTTCGATCTGGGCCGGCGGGTTGTCGAGCTTTTCGCCGACGGTGAAATCGGCTTCCTCCGGCAGGCCTCCCAGGCAGTACGGCGCGAACTGATTCCCCAGCCAGCCGCCGACGAAGAAGTTGTACGGCGGCGGACCCGGGCGGGTGATTCCCGGCACGGCGATGTAGCCCGGCAGCCCGTTCCGCGCCCCTTGCAGCCGCCAGACCAGCGAACCCAGGTTCGGCTCGCTGTAGAGCTGCGTCATGTTCACCTTGTGTCCCGACAGGGTGTAAACCTGGCTGATGAGGTGATCGTTCGAATCGTGCGAAAAGCTGCGCAGGACGGCGAGCTTGTCGGCGACCGACGCGAGCTCTGGAACGGTCTCGCAGAACCGGACGCCCGGAAGTTTGGTCGGAATGTCGCCGAGGACGCCCCGGACTTCGATCGGTGCGTCGGGCTTGGGATCGAACGAGTCGATGTGGGTCACGCCCCCTGCCATCCAGAGGAAGATGACCGACTTGGCTTTGGCCCGCGGCGGGTCTGCTTCGGCGGCAGAAGAACGGTGCGCGGCCAACCCAGCCGGCAGGATGCTCGCGGCAACTCCCAACGATCCGACCCGCAGGAGATCGCGCCGGGCGAGCAGGCTCCCCCAGCCTTGGAAGGCACGATCGACAGGAAATTGGCCAGTCATTTTGCACCTCGCGGCGGACTCTTGATTCGATCCATCCACGGAGGATTATCTGTGTTCACTCGGCTGCTGGCAATCGTTTTTTGCCTTCCGAGTGCCGGAGCAAGGCCCCGGCTGCCAAGTGAAAAGAGCCAAGTGAATTCACGAATTCGGGCAGAATTGGCGTCGGGACTATTCTCAATTTGGTCTCGCTCCGCCTAAAATGAGGGCTGAATGAGGAGGCGCGGGCCGGATCGATTTCCCAGGTGCCACGTTCTGTGGTCCTTTCCGGTTCGCAACCAGATTTGGCTTATCCCAACGTTGAATGTGATCCCCAGATGCGGGAGCCACTGCGCGTCCGCCGGGAATTGCTATGCGCGCGGGAGACGCCGAATAGTCGCGACAGATTCAACAGCCGCACTCACGGTCGGGTGCGATTCGGTTCCGGTTGCAACAACTTTTTTCGGAGTTTGCGACCAGTCGTTCCATTACTCGTAACGGATTGCTGAACTGTTTTTCCACAAACGGTTCTTCCCGAGGTATTCATGGTGACTTTGACAACCCAGCCAATGTCCACAGAACAGCACCCCTCCGCATCGGACAACGGCAGCGCCAAGACGCTGGCGGACGAAACGGCCAAGGAACTCGTGCAGCTCTTCAAACTGCTCGCCGACGAGACGCGGCTCCGCATCCTGCACTACCTGATGCAGCAGGAAGAACTCAACGTCCGCACGCTGTGCAAAATGCTCGACCAGAGCCAGCCGGCGGTCAGCCATCACCTGGCGCTGTTGCGGGTGGCGGGGATCATCGAGTGCCGCCGCGACGGGAAGCACAACTTTTACCACCTGGTTCCGAAGCGGTGCCAGGGCTACCTGGATACGGTGTTCGGCACCGGCGGGGAGTTTCCGCGGAAGGTGCGGGTCGAGGATTCGCTGCTGACGTACACGCGCGACGGGCAGGCCGGCTAGTTCGGCCGCGTCACACGCACTCTTTGCAGTGACCTTTGAGGAAGACCTCGGTCACTTCTCCCATCTTCGTCGACTTTTTCTGCGGTGAAATTTTCACCGCCACGTCGGGCAGGCAGGTCACCTTGCCGCAATCGATGCAGACGAAGTGCGGATGCTCGGCGCCGTGCTCTTCTTCGCCCCCCTTCAGCTCAAATCGCCAGGCGTGATCGCCCGCGTCGAGCCGGGCCAACAGCCCCGCATCGGCCAATTCCACGAGGCAGCGATAGAGCGTCGACTTGTCGTAGCCTTCGGGGACAAGCGCCTCGGAGACATCGGCATGACTGAGCGGCTTGCTCGCCGCGGCCAGATACTGGAGCACGGCGACGCGGGAGGTTGTGCTGCGCAGCTTCGCCCCCCGCAACACATCGCGGGCGGCCTGCACAGTCAGAGGCTGGGGGGTTCGGGTCATGCGGAAATTCTACCGGGGGCCCGCCCCGCGGGCGAACCCCAATCCGTGAAGAGACTAAGACTGCGATCAGCCGACCACGACCGGGCCGTGATTGTCGCAGTGGCCATTGTGCGGATGGTGCAGATGGCCGTCCACCAGATAGTCGACGTGATCGCCGTGCGGCACTGCTTCGTGGCCGCAGTCGGGGCCATGGACGTGATCGGCCGCGTGGGCGCTGCAGGTGTGTCCCGAAGTGCAATTGGCCGGGTTCGTCGCGTTGACGGCCAGCGTGTGCTCGGCTACCGAACCATCGACCTGCATGTGGTGCAGGTGGCCGTCGTGCAGGTAGTCGGTGTGCCCCTCGTGCTGGATGGGGGTGTGTCCACAGCCGGCACCGTGCTGGTGGTCGTGGTGGGGATGTGTGTGCGACATAACTCGTCTCCTGTCATTGTGTCGGTTGAAAATTCGACGGTTCGGGTGTACGGGCTACAGTGGAGAACCGGCGGCGTGGGGCTGGCTGGCGTCCGCGCGGCGATCGCGGAAGTGCTCGCTGGCGTGTGCGATGCCGTTGGCGATCAGCTCGGCAATGTGCTGATCGGCGAGGGCGTAATAAATGTGTTTCCCTTCGCGGCGCTGGGTCACGATCCGCTCACTCCTGAGCAGTTTCAGCCGCTGTGACACAGCTGGCAGGCTGTCCTGCAACGCCGAGGCAATCTCGCTCACGCAGAGTTCCTGCCGGGCGAGCAGCGTCAGGAGCTGCATCCGAGCTGGGTCTCCCAAAGCCCGAAAGATCCCCGCAGCCAGACGGCAAGAATGTTCGTCGATCTGGGCCCGCAGCTCGACAGCCGAGGGGCCATGATCGCCGGGCGAACACTCCGGGTTCTTGGCGGGGAGATCGTTCGGGGGAGAAACACGCTTCATCACTTAATAAGTTATGCAATTGATTTTGATGTTTGTCAAATAGTGGGCTGCCACGAGTCGCGCTTCGCGAGCGCCCCCGCTTCCGCACACGTTCTCAACGGGCTAGTTTGCAGAAATGCCCGCTGTTTACGAACAATTCGGTGTCCGCCTGCTCTATCCGGAAAACTGGCAGATCACGGACGAGGAGATCGAGGCCTGGCCGCGATCGGTCACACTGCAAAGCGAAGCGACGAGCTTTTGGACGCTGCTGGTTTATCCGCCGGGACACGACGCGCGCCAGGCGGTGACGGAGCTCGTCGAATCGATCCGCGAGGGGATTGCCGACGCGGAGGTTCTGCCGACGCGCGAAATCTTCGGCGATACCGAGACCAAAGGAGTCGATGTCGCGTATTTCTATCTCGATCTCTTGGTCGAGGCGAAGGTCCGCTGCGTCCGTACTCCGTCGGCCTTGCTCATCTGGCACAGTCAGGCCGAAAGCCGGGAGTTCGACCAGATGGAGCAGGTCTTTCGGGCGATTGCGACCAGCATGCTGGCGACGCAAGTGCCGATGTCGTAAGGCCCTGTGACCACCCAAGTCAGTCGCTAGCACTTGCTTACCAACCTGGTCGAACGGCGGACTTTGCGGCCTGCGTGAAAGATGTCGAATGTGCTGGTCGTGCCGGACGTAGCGAACGTTCTGGATTTGAGCATCGTGCGGCTCCGATGCGAATCGAGTGAAACCCTTCGCTGCAGCTGCGCTCGACGCCCTCTCTTCCGTCCGCCATCGCGGCTGGCAGGGGATCGTTTGGCTGATTGGTCTGGCGGCTCTGCTCATGAGCGGCCTCTCGCGAGCCGCTGAACCGACGGATTATCTGCTGCCGCCGGGGGCCCCCTCCGAGATACCGCTGGCGGCGGCTGAGTCGCTGGAGCAGGCCGCTCCGTACGAACTTGAGTATCTGCCGCCTTGCGATGAGCCGTGGTCGTACCATGTCGATGCACGGGCGCGGGCCTACTACCTGAACGATCAGCGGATCGAGTTTACCGGGATGGAGGAGACGTTCGCGGTCGAAGGGGTGCTGGCCGGGGGTGTCGAGCAGCGAGTCGGGGCCTGGCAAGTCGGCCTTGATGGCGAACTGTTCTTCACGCAGCCCTACGAGCGGAATGTCCTGGTTGATAATCCGGTGCGGGAATCTTTCGCTCCCAACTTCGACAACGAAGTCCTGGCGATTTCGCAGCTGTACGTCTCGGCCCGTCGGGAGGACTGGTATCTGGCAGCCGGCCGGTTCGTCACGCCGTTTGGCCGATTTTACTTTACGAACTTTCGCAACAGCTTCGACGATTCTCCCTTCATTCGCAGCGAAGCGATCCTGTTTCGCGAAACGGGCATCCTCGCCCAGTGGGATCCCGAAGGATGGGTCTGCACGGCGGCCCTCACCAACGGCGGGCCGAACCAGGATGCCAATTCGTCGAAGGCGCTCGTCGCCCGCGTCGGGATCGATCGGCCGTGGTTCGCGGCGGGAGGTTCCGTCAAGGTGCAAGACGGCATCGGCTCCGAGGGGCAAAAGTTCTTTAACGAGCACTTCGGCCTGGATGCCATGGTTCGCCGCGGCCGGTGGCAAATATCGACCGAGGTGATTCTCGATCACTACGGACTCCGCCGGCCGGGGCTCGATCCGCTCGATATCACCTGGGGCCGCAGCCTCTACTTCCGCGAGCAGAACAAGGCCTGGCACCAGCCGATCCAGGGTTTCGGCTACTACGTGAACCTGGGCTACGAGGGAGAGCGGTGGTCACTGGCCGCCAACTACGGGGAGTATTACCCGGAAGAACTCGGCATCCGCGAGCACGACGCGACAATCCGCCGCGGTATCTTCAAAGCCACCCGCCACTGGACGAGCCACCTCGAAACCTACGGCGTCGTAATGGTCGAGAACGATCTGCGCAACGCCTTCCCGGGCAAAGACCGCCGCGGGATTTATCTGCTGGCGGGGGTGCAGTGGTCGCTGTAGGGCTTCGAAAGTAGGGCCAGGGTGTCGCGAGCCGTGAGGAGCAAAGTTGCCTCAATCCCGGAGGGCAAAGTTGCCCTTAGCCCGGAGGGCCTTCCATCCCCTCGCGGCGGCTGGAAGCCGCCGCTACTTGGGAATCACCCTAGCTCGCCGATGGCTCGGAAGTCCGCTTTGAGCGAGCGGTAGAGCTGCTGATAGACGGGAAAAGCTCGGTCGTAGACCTTGGCTGCTTTCTTGTCATATGCCGTTTTTTGCACGACGCGAATCGTCGCCCCGCACGCTTCCTCAACCGACTTAAACGCTCCCGCGCCGACTGCGGCCAGAAGCGCCACGCCGTATCCTGGTCCTTGCTCGGCATTGATCGTCACGACATCCTGGCCAAACACATCGGCCTGAATCTGTCTCCAGAGCGGACTCTTTCCGCCGCCACCAGAAGCGCGAATTTGTTTCACGGGCACACCCAGACCGCGAATGATGTCGAGTGCGTCGCGGAGCGAGTAGGCAACTCCTTCGAGCACGCTGCGAGCCATGTGCCCCCGCGTGTGCTTCATGGTCAGTCCGATGAAGCAGCCGCGGGCATACGGGTCCGCATGGGGCGTCCGCTCGCCCGCCAAGTACGGCAAGAAGAAGAGCCCTTCGCTGCCGTGCGGAATCTGCTCGGCCTCGCGGGTGAGCACGGCGTAGGGATCGTTCTTCCCCTTGCCGCCCAGAGCTTTGCCGGCCAGATCCTGGCACACATTTTCGGCCAGCCACTGCAGCGAACCCCCGGCTGCCAGCGTCACCCCCATCATGTGCCACTTGCCATGCACAGCGTGGCAGAACGTGTGTAGCCGCCCCTGCGGATCAACTTGCATCTCGTCGGAATGAACGAACATCACGCCGCTGGTGCCGATCGAGTTCGAGAGCGTGCCCCCGGTGACGACGCCTGTTCCCACGGCGTTGGCCGCGCAATCGCCAGCGCCGCCGACCACGACGCACTCGGTGCTGAGGCCCAGTTCCTTGGCCACGGCGGGAAGCAGTTTACCCGTGACTTCCTCCGATTCGTAGCACGTCGCGAACAGGGCCGGATCGAGCTCGAGCTTGTCGAGCAGTTTCTTCGACCAGGTCCGCTTTGCCACGTCGAGTAGCAGCATTCCGCTGGCGTCGCTAACGTCGGTGGCCAGTTCGCCGGTCAGACGGCGGCGAATGTCGTCCTTCGGCAATAACACATGCTTTGTCTTGTCGAAATTGCGTGGCTCTTGGTTCCGCAGCCACAGGATTTTCGGCGCGGTGAAGCCCGTCAACGCGGGATTGGCGACCATTTCGATCAGCTTCTTACGCCCGCCGGCCCGCCGCTCGATTTCTTCGCATTCGGCCGCTGTTCGCTGGTCGTTCCAGAGCAGCGCCTTGCGGACGACTTTGCCGTTCTTGTCGAGAAAGACTGAGCCGTGCATTTGGCCCGAGAGGCCGATCGCCTTCACGTCAGCCGCTTTGAGCTTGGCTTTCTTGACGACGGACTTGATCGTGGCGACCGTGGCCTGCCACCAATCTTCCGGATCCTGCTCGCTCCAGAGCGGCTTGGGAAAGTAGCAAGGGTAGGTCTGCGACGCCTCGGCCAGGATCTCTCCCCGCTCGTTGATCGCGAGGGTTTTGGTGCCGGACGTACCGATATCGATCCCGAGAAATACGCTCATGGTGCCGAACTCCGCGCGAGAGGCGTTTGGCCCACCCCAGGCGGGCAAACGAGCTGCCGGCTGAAGGAAGATCAGCCACTGGCAGAGGCGGAATTCTAATGCTCGGCGTCCTCAGACCGCAACGACGGATGGGGCATTCGGCCCGTCACCTTTCGGCCCGTCACCTTTCGGCTCGTCAAGAAACGGAGCAGGCTTCACCCCCCAGGAGCGAAGCCTGCTCGCTAACTTCGTGTTCAATAACTTCGTGTCAGGCCGCGCTTAGGCGGGTGGTCTGCGAACTGCCCCGGAGATCAAGCTCACGATGAACAGAACCAGGAACACGAAGAACAAGATCTTGCCGATCGTGGCAAAGCTGGCCGCGATGCCGCCAAAGCCGAACACAGCCGCGACCAAGGCGATCAACAGAAACAACAAAGCCCACTGCAACATGATTCGCTCCTTTGCGTAGCAGGTGATATCTGCGAGAGTTCGCCCGGCCACAGCCCGGCATGTTTTGTTGGAAAGGCAATGAAGCAAGCGGTATGCCAAACGAACGACTCGTGAGGTGTGCTGGTCGCAAACAATTGGCTGCAAGCGACTTGCGTCGAATCGCCAGGGGCGTGAACAAGGCTGTAGCAGCGGTGTGGCAGTGATTGACGGGCAGCCGCCCTGGTCGCGCAGTTGTCAGCCGGGCATGAATCCGAGAGATTGCACGCCGCACAATGTCGCCTGTCGACCGACCGAGGTGCCTCTATGTTCCAGCCGCGAGTTCTGATTGCCTGTGCGGATCGGTCCGACCGGTATCAACTGGCCGAAATCTTGGCCAATAGCCTGGCGACGCTCGATTTCGCCAGCGACGAGGGCGAGACGCGAACGAAGGTTCGAGCACTCCCGCCCGACGTGCTGGTGCTCGGACGACTCGAATCGGGCGATGCGGAAATCGCTGACGCGAGACCCGGCGCAACGGCCTTTGAAATCTGCCGAGAGCTCAAATGCGACCCTCGAACGGTTCGGACGATGATCCTGATGATTGTCGATGGGGAACCGGCCGACGTGGAACAGGCCGTTCTGGCCGGAACCGACGACCTGCTCTTGCGGCCAGTCGATCGGCGGGAATTGCTGCCCCGAGTCGACGCGATGCTCGCCGTGAAGGATGTCCGCGACCGCCGCGATCCTTTATAATCCCCGTTTTCGCCGCTCGATTGCAGGACCGAAGATGGCCAAGAGTCGCATTCTGATCGCCGACGACAACCAGCCAAACCGCGAACTGCTCGAAGCGTATCTGGCGGGGATCGACTGCGACACGCAGTTCGCCGTCGATGGCAACGACACGCTGGAAAAGGTGAAGTCGTTCGCGCCCGACCTGATCCTGCTCGACGTGATGATGCCGAAATTGTCGGGATTCGAAGTCTGCCAGAAGATCAAAACCAACCCGGCGACTCAGAACATCATGATCTTGATGGTGACCGCGCTCAACGAAGCGGGGGACATCGAGCGGGCCGTCAAAGCGGGCACCAACGACTTCATCAGCAAGCCGGTCAATCGGCTCGAACTGACCCGGCGGGTCGAAACGATGCTCGAGCTGAAGGATGTCCGCGACGAGAACGAACGCCTGCGGCGGTACATCGAACGGATGGAAGAGCAAGGCCCGAAGGCCTGATGCAACGGCTCGTCGAGGGTTGGGGCCTCACTTTGCGGCTGCCCGCTCGCTCTCGGAGTATGGCAAGCCATGCCGCAAGTCTTTGTGCAGCAATGTCTTGCGCATTCATGCAGGCCTTGGCCGAGTCCCTTACACAACTATTACACACCCCGTACACCGCCCAGACGCGCCCCGGGTCGAAATCACGTACGATTCCCGCGAGACAAGCACTCGGCGGTCTTCCTGCCGGGAGCACGGGAACTCCAACTAAATAGGGCTGGATTGATGGACGGGGTAACGCAGTTTACTTCGACGGATTTTACGAGCACGGACTTCACCGGTACTAAGTCTGCTCCGGCCGCGCCGGCGCGGAAATCGGGCAAGGCGCCCGCCGGGAAAATCTCCGATCCTGCACGTTGGCTGTCTGGCCGCGCCGTTTTTCTTCTCGTGGGAAGCGGTCGTACTGACGCTCGCCCTGCACTGGCTGACCGGCGGCATCGGCATCTGCCTGGGTTTCCATCGCCATTTGACACACCTGAGTTTTTCGACGTACAAGCCGGTTCGCTGGCTGCTGGCCTTTATCGGCGGTCTAGCTGGTGAAGGTTCGGTGATCGATTGGGTCGCCAACCATCGTAAGCACCATGCTCATAGCGATCAGGAAGGTGATCCGCACTCGCCGCACGACGGCCCGTGGTGGAGCCATATCTTCTGGCTCTCCTGGTGGCATGGAAGCGAGGCGCATGCCGCCCACATCAAGCGCTGGGTTCCTGATCTCGTGAAGGACCCGGTCCTCCGCTGGATCGGCGCGATGTTCCTGCCTTCGCACTTCCTGGTGGCGGGCATTCTGGCCGCTGCTGGCTACGCCTATGGCGGCTGGTGGATGGCGGCCTCGTTCGTGGTGTGGGGTGTGTTCGTACGCCTGGTGTTCGTGCTGCACAGCACCTGGTTCGTTAACTCGGCCAGCCACATGTGGGGCTATCGCAATTACGAAACGACCGACGACAGCCGGAACAACTGGTGGGTCGCTCTGATCACCTACGGCGAAGGGTGGCACAACAACCACCACGCCCAGCAGCGGAGCGCCGCCCACGGCCATCGCTGGTGGGAGATTGACGTGACCTACATGACCATCCGGCTCATGCAGTTCTGCGGCCTGGCATGGGACGTCGTCCAGCCGGAGCCGAAGCGGACGACTCCCGCCACGGATCGCTAGACGGGTACTGTTGGTCGCCGAAAGTTTGGTGCGCTGGGCTCCACTGAGCCCAGCTTGTGTGACCGCAGCCTATTCGGGATGTCGACTACGCAATCTCCCACACTGCCAGCTTGCCGTGGCCTGCTGCGTAAAGCCGGGCGCCGTCTTCGCTGAGCGTCGCGGCGTGGACATGCATGGGGGCTTTCTCGCTTTTTATGACTTTCTTTTCGGCCAGGTCGTAAGCTTGCACGTAGCCGCCGTTGTCGCCGCCGGTGCCCAGCAAGAGGCCCGAGGGGTGGAATACGAGTTGCTCGACGAGACCTTTGGCGTCTCCCTCGAACACGTGCACGCTCGCCTGCGAGGCAAGGTCAAACACTTCGACACGCGCTGGGCCGTCGAGGTGATCGATGTTCCCGATTTTCCCGATGCCCCCGGCGACGAGCATCTGGCCATCGGCCGAAAAGGCGAGCGAGCGCGTGCCGCCAATCGAGTGGATCCGCTGCTTAGGATCCCAGGTGTAGTGTCCGTCGGCGGTGAGCTGCGCGATCTTTCCGCCGCTCGCCGGATCCCAAACACAGATCCGGCCGGTCTTGTCGGCCGTGGCCAGCCGCGTGCCATCGGGCGAGAACGCGCACGTGTAGAGCATCGATGGGAAGTGGTGCGGCGTCCGCTCCTCGTGTCCCCGCAGCTCGTGCACGAGTTTGCCCGACGCGGCCTCCCAGAGGCGGCAGACCATATCGTCGGCGACGCTGGCGACGAACTGTCCATTGGGAGAGCTAACGACTTTCCTGATCCAACGGGCGTGGGCGTTCTCGACCGTGTGGAACGCTTCGCCGCTCTCCGTCTTTCGCCACAGGAGCCGGCAGTCGTACCCGCCGCTGACGAGCGTGTCTCCCGCCAGGGCGACACCGGTGACGAACGGTCCGTGTCCAGCCAGCGGCTTCCACTCGGGCTTTTCCGCCGCCAGGTCGACGTCGTAGACGTTCCCGTCCGATGCCCCGACAAACACCCGCGCCGAGCCCGGCACTCGTGCGAGCGATAGCAGGATCTCTTTACGGCCTAGCTCCTGAACCAGCTTGAGGGAAATCTCAACCATTCGCGTGCTTCTTGAGTGGGCTGGTGATGGAATCGCTGGGGAAAGTTCTACGCCAGAACTTCCCGGATCGGCTCGGTGCCGATGTCGGTGAGCGGCAGCGGCCGGCTGCCGAGGTGGTATTCCTTCTGGTGGTCGATCCCCAGGGCCTGGAAGATCGTGGCAAAGACCTCGGCCGCGCCGACCTTGCCGTCCTTCACCTCGCGGCCGTCTTCGTCGCTCTCGCCGTAGCAGGTGCCGCCGCGGATGCCGCAGCCCGTGAAGGAGACGCTCCAGGCGCTGGCGAAATGGTCGCGCCCCAGGCTGGCGTTGATCTGCGGCGTGCGGCCGAATTCCGACAGTGTGACGACGAGCGTGCTGTCGAGCAGGCCCCGCTGCTCGAGATCGTCGATCAGACCGGCCATCACGTGGTCGAGCTCGGTCACGAGTTCCAGATGCGTTTCAAAGTTCTGCCCGTGGCTGTCCCACCAGGCCCGCGACACTTTGACAAACGGCACGCCCGCCTCGACCAACCGGCGGGCGATCAGCGTCTGCTCGCCGAAAAGCGTGGGCCCGTACAGATCGCGCATGGCTTGCGGCTCCTGCGAGATATCAAACAGCTTCTCGCTCGCCATCAGGCCGCGGACACGCGCATACGCCTCATTGTGGCTGGCCAGCGAC
>JALORD010000043.1 GCA_025459145.1 Pirellulaceae bacterium
GTCAGTCGGACGTAGCAAAGGACGGCTGCCGAATCTCCCATTAGGCGGACGTGCGGCTGAGCCATCGTTACCTGCTTGGCCGGCTTTTGGGGCGAACCGGGCAGGTCGAAGTAGTACTTGTGAAACGGCATCCCGACCGCCAGTTGCCCGCGAGCCTCCGGCTCGAAGCAGGTAATCGACGGATCGCACAGTTCGGCGTAGGTCTTCCAGTCGCCCGAGACGATCGAATCGAGGAGCTTTTGGTTGAGGTCGAGAAGTTGCTGTTCGGCTTCGGCGGACATATTGGCGTTGTTCCTGCTTAGCGGCGGTGATACGTGGCAAACGTGTAATCGTATTCGTTCTTGGCGTCGGCGGAATGGCGCTCTTCGGCGACCAGTTCCCAGTTGGCCGGATTCCAATCCGGAAACCGCGTGTCTCCCGCCAGTTCGGCTTCGACCCACGTGACGTACATCCGCTCGACACGCGGCAGAGTCTGAGCGTAGATTTCGCCGCCGCCGATCACGAACGGGGAGTCGTCGAATTCGGACAATCGCAAGGCGGAGTCGAGATCGTGGACAAACGCCACCGGCATCCAGTCCGCCGGCTCGCCAGCCTTGGGGAAGCCCTGGCCTTGGTACAGGGGGCGCGGAAGCCCCGTTTCTTCGTCGTAGAAATCGTAGTCGTACGGCGATGCCAAACGTTTAAGGACGATTGAAATCCGACCAGGCAACGGACGGCCGAGCGAGTCCCAGGTCTTGCGCCCCATGATGAGGTGGTGCCCCATCGTCAGCGCCTTGAACCGCTTCAGATCGGCCGGCAGCCGCCAGGGCAATTCCCCGCCGAGGCCGATCACGCCGTCACGGGTCATCGCGACAATCAACGAAAGCTGCACGGCAAACTGCCTCCCCTATCCCTGGCACCCAGCGCCCCTTCTGCATCGCCTCACACCGCGACCGGCGCCGCAATATGCGGATGCGGGTTGTAGTTCTCGATCGCAATGTCTTCGAACTTGAAGTCGAAGATCGACCGCACGTCCGGGTTCATCCGCAGCGTCGGCAGCGGTCGCGGCGCGCGGGAAAGCTGTAGCTCGGCCTGCTCCAGGTGGTTGTTGTAAAGGTGCGCGTCGCCGAAGGTGTGGATGAACTCGCCCGGCGCGAGGTCCGTCACCTGGGCGACCATCATCGTTAGCAGGGCATATGAAGCGATATTGAACGGCACGCCGAGGAACACGTCGGCACTCCGCTGGTACATCTGGCACGACAGCCGGCCGTCGGCGACGTAGAACTGAAACAGCAGGTGGCACGGCGGCAAAGCCATCCGCCCGACGTCACCGACATTCCAGGCACTAACAATCAGCCGGCGGGAATCGGGATTGGCCTTGATCTGGTCGATGACTTGCTCGATTTGATCGATGTGCCGGCCGTCGGCCGTGGGCCACGACCGCCACTGGTAGCCGTAGACCGGGCCAAGTTCGCCGTTGTCGTCGGCCCATTCGTCCCAGATCGTGACGCGGTTCTCTTTCAGGTAGCGGATGTTTGTCTCGCCGCGCAAGAACCAGAGCAGCTCGTGGATGATCGACCGCGTGTGAACTTTCTTCGTCGTGAGGAGAGGGAATCCCTCCGACAAATCGAACCGCATCTGGTAGCCAAAGATGCTCCGAGTGCCGGTGCCGGTCCGGTCCAACTTGGGCGTGCCGCGGTCGCGAATGTGGCGGAGAAGATCGAGATACTGCTGCATCGGCGGCGGGCGGAGAAGGAGATCACGGGCGACGGTGGCGCGATTTTAATGTGGCGTGATTTTAGAGCCTGTGCAGACTCTGCGTAAGCCGCCCGCTAGAGGCAGACCGGCGGCGACTTGGTATCTTCTAGCGGTGCTGTCCTTCCTTTCGCATTTGCCGTCTGCTCTTGCCCTCGCCCGCCATGAACCTGCCTCCTCGTATCGCCTCGCACGAACACCTCGACGATCTCTTGAGCGAACCGACACCCGGTGTCGTGGAGGCGCTGCAAAAGATCGAAGGCGACCTGATCATCCTCGGTGTCGGCGGCAAAATGGGACCGACCCTGGCCCGGATGGCGGCCCGCGCCTCGCAACAGGCGGGCGTGCGTCGGCGGGTGATCGGCGTGGCCCGGTTCTCGAATCCCGAGTTGCCCGAGTGGCTGCGCCGGCATGGCGTCGAGCCGCTAGCGGCCAATCTGCTCGATCCGGCGGCGATCGCGGCGCTTCCCGAGGCGGCTAACGTCGTCATGATGACTGCGCTCAAATTCGGTTCAACCGGTCGGCCAAGCGACACCTGGGCCGTGAATTGCTGGATGCCAACGGCCGTTTGCCAGCGTTATGCCAAGAGCCGGATTGCCGGCTTCTCGACCGGCAATGTCTATCCGCTGTCTCCCATTTCCCATGGCGGCTCGGTCGAAACCGATCCGCTGTTGCCGATTGGCGAGTATGCGGCCAGCTGCGTCGGCCGCGAACGGCTGTACGACTATTTCAGCCGGTCGGCGGGAACGCGGCTGTCGATCGTGCGGCTCAACTATGCGTGCGAGCTGCGGTACGGCGTGCTCGTCGATCTGGCCCGGCAGATCCTGCGGGGAGAACCAATCGATGTGTCGATGGGAGCGGTCAACGTGATCTGGCAAGGGGACGCTAATGCGATGACGCTTCAAGCACTGGCCCGGGCCGATTCGCCGCCATTCGTGGTCAATGTGGCAGGGCCGGAAATGCTGTCGGTACGCCGCGCAGCGATGTATCTAAGCGAGCTCTTGGGGAAGCCAGTGATGTTTCGCGGCGAAGAACGGACCGAAGCCCTCTTGAGCAATGGACAACTCGGCCACGAGCTGTTCGGCTATCCGCGGGTGGCGATTCGGCAGCTTTGCCAGTGGATTGCCGACTGGCTGCTGGCGGGCGGCGACGTCTACGACAAGCCGACGATGTTTCAGGTGAGCGACGGGAAGTTTTGAGCACTTAATAGCGCAAACTATCGCTGATTGAGACCCATTCCATGCCCGTGACGTTCGACGATATTCGCGCGGCCCGCGAGCGGTTGGGGAGCGCTATCTACGTTTCTCCGTGTCCCGAGTCGGCCGCCCTCTCGGACCTGACCGGCTGCCGGCTGTTCTGCAAGCTTGACCTGTTGCAGCGAACCGGCAGCTTCAAAGAGCGAGGCGCACGCAACGCGCTTCTATTGCTCGATTCGGCCCGCCGCGCTCGCGGCGTGATCGCCGCCTCGGCGGGGAACCATGCGCTGGCGCTCGCTTGCCACGGGCGGGATCTGGGAATTCCCGTCACGGTGGTGATGCCGCAGCATGCGCCGCTCGTTAAGGTTGCCACTTGCCGCCGGTTCGGCGCGGAGGTCGTCCTCGCGGGGAGCACTTTTACCGATGCTAAAGAGCGGGCCGACGCGTTGGCGGCTGAGCGGGGACTGACCTACGTCCACGGTTTCGACGATCCGGCTGTGATTGCCGGCCAGGGGACGATTGGGCTGGAACTCGTCGAGCAGATTCCAGATCTGGATGCTGTGATCGTGCCGATCGGCGGCGCGGGACTCATCGCGGGAGTCGCCCTGGCGACAAAATCGCAGCGACCAAGCGTCGAGGTGATCGGCGTTGAGGCGGAGCAGATGCCGAGCTTTACGATGTCGCTGGCTCGCGGCGAAGTGACGGTCTGTCCGTCGAAGCCGACGCTGGCCGACGGCCTCGCCACCACGCGGCCCGGCCACAATGCGTTCGCCATCGCTCGCCAGTATGTCGACCACGTGGTGAAAGTGTCGGAGGATGCAATCGCGCTGGCCGTCCTGCGGCTGATCGAGCTCGAAAAAATGGTCGTGGAAGGGGCCGGGGCTGCGCCGCTGGCTGCACTTGTTTCGGGCCAATTGCCAGAACTGGCCGGGAAGCGCGTCGCGATCCTGCTTTGCGGTGGCAACATCGATCCGCTCGTGCTGGGGCGGGTGATCGAGGTGGCGCTGGCCGCCGATGGTCGGCTGGTGCGGATCACGGCCAAGATCAGCGATCGACCTGGGGGCCTGGCAATCCTGGCGGCGGCCCTGGCCGAGTCGGGAGCAAGCATCCAGCAAATCACGCACGAGAGGGCGTTCGCCGGACCGGATGTGAGCAGCGTTCGAGTGGTGTGTGATGTGGAGACTCGCGACCGGCAGCATATTGCCGAAGTGGAGCGGTCGCTTGCCGCCCGGGGGATCGAGTTTCGGCTCGGCTGAAGTGCCAGGCCACTTCGCGTCAGTCGACTTTTTGAGCGCGGGGCAGCTGCACGCGGAATGTTGAACCCTCGCCGGGCGTACTGAAGAGGCCGACGCTGCCGCCGAATGCCTGCGTCAGGTGTTTGACGATCGAAAGACCAAGCCCCGTTCCGCCGAGTTCGCGCGAACGGGCCCGATCGACCCGATAAAACCGCTCGAAGACGCGGGACTGATCCTTCTCGGCGATGCCGATCCCCGTGTCGGCAACTTCGATGGTCACATTCCGCTCGTCGGCTTGCAGGCGGACATCGATCTGGCCCCCGGCTGGAGTGTACTTGATCGCGTTGTCGATCAGATTGCTGAGAATCGTATGCAGCCCCTCCTCGTCGACCAGTACGGCGAGCGACTCGTCGAACGCAGCGACGCGCAGCTCGACTTGTTTTGCGGTGGCCACATCGACGAATTGCTGTACGCAATGCTCGATGACATCGAAGAGCGGCACGGACTCGATCTCGAACGTCTCCTGCCCTTGTTCCAGGCGGGCGACCTGCAGGATGTCGAGAATTAGCTCCAAGAGCCGGTCTGACTGCTCCTCGATCCGCCGCACAAACGCGATGTTGTTGTCGGGATCGTTGATCGCCCCCAAGCGGAGCGTCTCGGCATAGGCCTTGATTGCGGCCAGCGGCGTTTTCAGCTCGTGCGAGACGTTGGCGACCAGTTCGTGGCGCAGGTTCTCGAGCCGACGCAGTTCGGAGAGGTCGTGCAGCACGACCATCACGCCCGGGCACGGCTCACCCGGCAGCCGCGTCGCCCGCAGTGCCAGCGTCCGCCGCTGCAATCCCGGCGCGTCGAACTCGGTGGTCACTGGCTCGGGCGAAGCAAGGGCCCGCGTCACCGCTTCGATCACGGGACGCACGCGCGTCACTTCGAGCAGCGGCCGTCCGACCGGTTTGGGAAGCGTAAACTCGAGCAACTGCCGGCCGGCGTCGTTGGCCAGCAAGATCGACTTATCGGGCGCGACGGCCAGTACTCCCTCGGTCATGGCGCCGAGGATCGTCTGCAATTGCTGATGATTCTGTTCAATTTCAGCCAGTCGGCGAGCCCGATCGCGCTCGAGCGAAGAAAACGCGCTGGCCAGAACGCCGAGTTCATCGGCCGCGTCGAGTGCGCCGGCGGGCGGGTGTGTGCCCGTTGAAATGGCTTTGGCGTATTCGCTCAACTGGGTGAGCGGCTCGACGATCCGCCGTACGCAGTACCACGTCGCCAGTCCTCCCAGGGCGATGGTCGCGGCGGCGAAACCCCACAGCAGCACACCCCGGTAGCTGGCGGGAAGATTTACAAACGCCAGGATTCCGGTCACCACGAGCACATGCGCGACGATCAACCCGGCATAGACCAGGAACAGCCGCCAGAACCATTGTGCAAACCCCATGTCGGTCGCGCTCCGTCCCGCCTCGCACGGGTGCTGCTTGTGCCGAGCGATAGACTACGGAGCCAGAGCGGATTGCGAAAGGGGCGAATCGATTTCGCGCTAGAAATGTGCGGGCTCGTCCCCGGGAATGAAACCAGCCCGGCACGGGGGCCGGGCTGGATTCGATGGTTCTTTTGTTGTCTGGGCTGGTTTACCAGAGCATCGTCACGTCGACGCCGAACAGCAGCTGGTCGGTCCGCGTGCCGTCGTCGTACGGCTGCAGTCCGCCGGCATCGAGGCCGTCGTACCAGTCGTAGCGGACTTCGGGGCGAACGATCCAGTTGGCGTGGGGCGTCCAGTTGAGGCCAGCGGTCAGGTTGTAGAAGTTGCCGGCGAAGCCCGTGGCAGGAATCGTCTGGCCGGGCCGCAGACCGCCGACGCGAACGCCGTCGTCGTCTCGGAACCACTCGAACCGCATCCCCGCCTTCCAGCAATCGTTGATCGTGTAGAAGAGGTACTGGTTCACCCCGTACCACTCGGCCGATTGGAAGGGATCCGCCGCGTTGGGATCGGCGATGCCGTCTTCCTGCCAGCCGATGTCGTTCTGAAAGACGTAGGTCCAATCGTCACGATTGTAGGTCGCCACGAGGCTGCTGATGTGGCGGGACGTGAGTCCGCCCCAAACGGTCGACTCGTCGACGCTATAGCCGTACGTATAGGCGATCGTCAGGTTGTCGCTGGCGTTGTAGATGAATCCGCCGATGCCCATCCCGGCGTCGTCGATGCGATCGAATGCGTCCCAGCCGTTGACGAACGCACCAATCAGCGACAGGTCGTCGGCCACCTTCCACGTGGCGATCCCGCCCGTATGGGTGAAGGGCTCGCCATACTGCATCGTGTAGGCGTGTGTGTAGAAGAAGTTGCCGGTGGCGGGAACGACTTCATAGCCGATCGGCGTGTAGAAGTGGCCCAGCTTGACCGAGAGGTCGTTGTAGCCCAGTTCCAGATAGGCCTGCGGCAAGGCCAGCCCGTAATCGGGATTGCTGTTCCACTTGCGTGCCCCGTCGTCGGTTAGTTCGAGGCCCGTCGCCATCGTGAAGATGTAGTCGGAGCCGTACAGGACGTCGACGCGTCCGCCCCAATCGGTGCCGCAGCCGCCGGTGTCGATCGTCTTCTCGGCGATGACATAGGCCTGATTGAATTGGCCGGTCCGCTGGTCGGCGAAGGTGACCGGACCATTGAAGTTGCTGGCCGTCGCCTGCGAGTTCCCCATGATGCCGCCGGAAAGCCAGCCGTAGACGTTCCAGCCGCATTCCTTCTGGCAGAAGAGCCGCCACGGTTCGCATTCGGCTTCTGCGGCTGCTTCTTCCACGCAAGCCTGGCACGGCTCGCACGCAGGTCCGCCCCCTACGGAGTAAGTGACTGGGCGGGCTGGCGTTGCTGGCGGAGCCGCGTACAGATCACTGGCCGAGGGTTCGACGACCGCCGCTTCCAGGCTATCGTCGGACAGATGAAACGCGGGGCGCTGGGCCAGTGCAGCCAAGGGTACTACCCCCGACGCGGCGATGGCCAAGGCCGCGGCGCGAAGCCAATTCCTTTTCATGAGTGAAAATCCTTTTTCCGTCCGCCTTGGTCGCACAACGAAGTGGGTCAACACCTCGACACGCTATCCCGCCTGGCTAGCGTTCGCTGGTGACGCGTGGGTCCGCGTGGGCAAGGGAGGTCCGGATATGCGGATTGTCCGGGACCGACAAACCTTGCGGTATGTGCTGTTTCGAACGTCCCTGGCAGGTAAATCCAGATTTCACGGACTTATCGGCATTGCTTGGCTAGCAGGAAATGGCCGCCCAGTTTCACCAGCTTGTGCAGCCCGCAGCGGCAGACGCGGCTCCTCCCCGCTTGGCGGAAGAGCGCCGCCCGCAATAGGATGTCGCTCCCGCCTTCTGCTGACCCCCACGCCCTGAGTTCGCCTGCAATGACCGCAACCAGCCGTCGCGAAAAGATTGAAGCCCTGCTGAAGACCGAACCCCACGACCAGTTCTTGCGGTACGGGCTGGCGGTCGAACTCGACAACGAGGGAGAGGTTGACCGGGCGATCGACCTGTTCGAGGGACTGATGCGCGATACGCCCCCGCATGTCGCCTCGTTCTTTCGCTGTGCGCAGCTCCTGGTGCGCGAGGATCGAATCAGCGAGGCGCGCACGCTTTTGCGCGACGGAATCGAAGCGGCCCGCCGCGAAGGGAATTCCCATGCCGCGGGGGAAATGTCCGAGTTGCTGGCCAGTTTGGGGGCACTGGGAGAATAGCCCTCTCGCAGGGGAGAGTCACGAAGGGAGTGTTGCCTAGCCCAGAATTGGCAGCACATGCTGCTGCAGCGCCCCGCCAGTGACATGCACCTTGCCGGCCGCATCGACAAACACGTCGACCTCGCTGCGCACACCAAACTCTGGCAGGTAGATTCCCGGTTCGACTGAGAAGCAGGTCCGCGGCATCACGAGCCGCTCTTCGTGCGTTTCCAGATTGTCCATGTTGGCCCCGTTGCCGTGGACTTCCTGGCCGATGCTATGGCCCGTGCGATGAATGAAGTAGTCGCCATATCCGGCGGCCTCAATCACGTCGCGGCAGGCCTGATCGACTTGCCAGCCGGGCAGTGGCCGTCCGGCGGCGAACGCTTCGCGGACCGTGCTGATCGCCGCATCGCGTGCGGCGGCGACAATCTGAAAGATTGACTGGTAGCGCTCTGGAACGTCACGGCCGACGTAGCCGACCCGCGTAAGATCGCTGTACACGGCCCGCGGCCGGTCGAGTTTGGCCCACAGATCGACGAGCACGAAGTCACCTTCGCGGATGGCGACGTCCGTTTCTGTGCACGTTTCAAAATGCGGATCGCCACTGTGGGCATTCGCGCCGACAATCGGCGGCGAATAGGTCACGAGGCCGTGCGCTTGAAAGTGATCGAGAATCGCTTGCTGGACCTCGGTCTCTAGCACGCTTCCCGCGGTGCGGACACGGTCGGCGATCAGCCGCCAGGCAACGTCGAAAGCCGCATTGGTCTGCTCGGCCGCAGCCAGGTGCATGGTCCACTGATCGTCGTCCCAGGTGGCTTCGAAGCGCTGAATGAGATCGCCCGACGAAACGATCTCGACCCCGAAACTCCGCACGAGTTCGATCGTGCCGGCGTCAACGCGGGCGACATACGGGTTGCTGTTCCGAGGAGAGTACTCCATGGCGATCCGCCGGGCGCCGCCGATAAGTTGTTCGAGTCCCGCCTCGAGTTCCTGCCAGCGGAGGTACACCGACCTTTCGCCCGGGAGCCGATCGAGCGCTCCGGTTTCGATCCGGTGGACCAGTTTGTGAGGTTTGCCTTGGGCCGGAATGAAGTAAAACCAGCGGCGCGACTTTGTGTCGCCATCGGCAAAGCCCAGCACACGGCGGGCGAGCAGATTGCTGCCGCGAAACTCGCCGATGAGCCAGCCGTCGAGGCCAAACTCCTGCAAAGCAGCTTGAATCTCCGGTACGTTCACGGCAATGGCCTCGGTTTCCAGGGCTCGGAGCGGACTTTTCGCGAACAACTGCAGGCAGCATACCGAAGTTGGCCCGCGGCGTGGGAATGCGACAGTACAGATTGTCATCGTGCGGGCCGGAGGCGAGGCAATCCAGCCCAAACTGCTCAAAAGCTACTGGAAAATGCGTTCGCGGAGGCTTACACTCTTCCCCACCGGTGTCCCCCGGCGGCTCGAGTCTCGGTGCGTCTTCGCCCGACGGGTTCCCGACTCCCCAGCGGACAACCGTTTTTTCCTCATCTATCCGTCCGCTTCGAGGTCTTTATGACAGAGTCTTCTGCTTCGGCCCCTCCCGCTGCACCGGCATCATCCGGCAGTACCCTACGGCTCATCATCCTAATCGCCCTGCTCGTGGGGGTGGTCGGCATGTTCGTCTACGACCGCCGTGTCGCCGAGCCGGAAAGCGAAGCCGCCTACGACAAGCTGATGGAGTATGTCGCCGATCAGAATGCCAAAGGAGTGGCCGATGCAAAGATGGTCCAAAGCGCCGACGTGCAGGCGGCGCTCGGTATGGCGCCGACGTTTGTCGAAACGAAAGACAAATACACCGTCGAATACTACTGCTGGTTCGGGAAGGTTCCCGTCCTGAATACTTGGAAGCGCTATCTTTCAGTCGTCTATGTGGGTGAACCGCGCCGTTACGATGCGCACTACAAGAACCAGCGTCCACCGGCCGACAGTCTTCCCGACCACGTTCCTGCTGTGACCGAAGGTGAAGGTGAAGTTCCCGAGGTCGATATGGGGGCTGAAGGGCCGGGCGGACCGCCGCCGGATGGCGCCGAGGAAGGCGGCAAGAAGAAGGGGGGCAAGAAGAAGGGGGGCGATGCGCCGACCGAAGAGACCCCTGCCGGCGACACTCCCGCCAGCGATGCCCCGCCCGCAACGGAGACGCCCGCAACCGAGACACCGGCTGCGGAAACTCCCGCTCCCGCAACAACCGACCCAGCAGCCCCGCCGGCCGAAACACCTGCCGAACCTGCTACTGCAGAACCCAAAGCCGCCGAACCCCCGGCGAGCGAAGACAAACCGGAACCCGAAGCACCGGCCGAAGAGAAGCCTGAGTGAATTGGCGCTCTGGAAATCCCGCACGCCGAGCGAGCGGAACAACTAAAGAAGAGAGCCCGGCGCAGCGACTGCGGCCGGGCTCTCGCGTTGATGCTTCTCGTTGAACCTAGATACGCTTCGAGTGTTCGTGCGTTACTGTATGATGATCGGCCGGCCCACAACTACGGGGGCCGTCATCGTCGGAGCGAAAAACGTGGTCACGGGAGCGGGCGCAAACGTGGTGCCGGGGACCACGGTCGTCGTCGGAGCGAAAAACGTGGTGGTGGGCTGGGCCACATTGGTTCCGATGACAGGCGAGAAGGCCGTCGTCGGCGCCGCGAAAGTCGTGGTGGGCGCGGCGAATGTCGTGGTGGGAGCATAGCCGACGACCACGGGAGCCGTGGGGACGAAGACTGGGCGACCCGTGACCACCACGGGCCGCGCGACAACCACGGGAGACGCGACCGTGACCGGAACGCTGGGAATCGAATAGGCCGTCGTGGCGCGGCGATGGTGCCCCCACCAGGCATCCGCCGAAGCGGGCCACACCGAACCTGCAACCACTAGTGCGAGCAGTACGGCTCCGCTGCGAATGCCCCGTGACATGACGACTCTCCAACTTGAGGGATTTTTGTCAAATGGCGAGAAAGCGCAACACTTCTCAGCCCTAACCCTATCATAGAAGTGACCCCGGCGTCGGCAAGGCACTCGGGAGTTTGCTCTAAGCGGTTACAGCAACTAGACTTGCGACAGCTTTCTGAATTGCTGCCTGCGGCCGGGCGCTCACCCGACGCGTTCCGCGGCCCCATCCATTTCGCCCAGTTTTTCCAGGTTTTCATGATGCCTCGATTCGCCGCCGTCCGCTGTTGTCTTCTGTGCGGGTTAGCCGTCGCCCTGCTAGTCCCAATGACGGCGGTTCACGGTCAGGATCGCACGGGCCCCTTCACGCATCCCACCCGGTCGGTCCGCAGCCGGGCGATCGACCAGCAACATGTGGCGCTCGATCTGCGGTTCGATTTCGCTCGGCAGGAGATTGCCGCCGAGGCGACGCACACCCTGCGGCTATTCGCTCCTGCAAGCTCGATCGATCTCGATGCGGCGGGAATGCGGATCGTGCGCGTCCGCTTGCTCGAGGTAGGAGGAGGAGCGAAGGGCGAAGCTCTAGCCGTCGACCCCCAGGCGGCACTCAAGTTCCGCCACGCGGGTGAGCGACTGAGCATCGATTTGCCGCACGAATTTCCAGCCGATACAGAGCTGACGCTGGCGATCAATTACAAGATCACCAAGCCGCGGCACGGCGCCCACTTTGTCGAACCCGACCCGGACGAGCCGTCGCAGCCCCGCATGGTCTGGACGCAGAGCGAACCGGAATACGCCCGCTACTGGTTTCCTTGCTTCGATCATCCGAGCGATCGGCTGACGAGCGAGATCCGCGCGACCGTGCCTTCGGAGTATGTGACGCTCTCCAATGGCACGCTCGAAAGCAAAGTCGCGAATAGCGATGGCACGACCACCTGGCACTGGAAGCAAGCTAAGAGCCACGTGCCCTACTTGATGTCGGTCGTGGCGGGAGATTTCGAGGTGCTTGAGCACGAGGCCGACGGGATTCCGATCCAGTCTTACGTGCCGCGGGGACGACTGGCCGACGCGCCGCGAAGTTTCGACAAGACGCCGGCCATGCTCCAGTACTTCAATCGCCAGATCGGCGTCGCGTATCCCTGGCCCAAGTACGCGCAGATCTGCGTCGACGAATACGGCTGGGGCGGCATGGAGCATACGTCGGCGACGACGCTCAACCTGGGAACGCTGCACGACGAGCGGGCCCACCTCGATGTGAGCAGCGACAACCTCGTGGCCCACGAACTGGTACATCAGTGGTGGGGCGACTTGCTGACGTGCAAGGATTGGGGCGAAATCTGGCTCAACGAAAGTTTCGCGACATACTTTGCCACGCTATGGACCGAAGAGGATCTCGGCTGGGATGAGGCGGCCTGGGAGCGGGCGAGCGATGCGGAAAGCTACATGGGGGAAGACGCTCGCTACCGGCGGTCGATCGTCAACTATCGGTACAACACGCCGAGCCACGTCTTCGATCGGCACGCCTATCCCAAGGGAGGCCGCGTGCTGCACATGCTGCGGTTCGAGCTGGGAGAGGAAGCGTTCTGGCGGGCGATCCGCCGCTATGCCGAAGTGAATCAACACCGCACGGTCGAAACGGCCGACTTGCGTCGTGCGATCGAGGACTCCACCGGCCAGGGAATGAACTGGTTTTTCGATCAGTGGGTCTACCGCGGCGGCCATCCGGAACTGAGCGTCGCCTGGGATTACGACTCCGCCGCGAAACAGGTGAAGGTGACGGTCAAGCAGACGCAGAAGGTCGACGCAGTGACGCCGCTATTCCGGATGTCGGCCGAAATCGAGATCGTGCCGCCGGGAAGCGAACCGATGGTGCGGCGGGTCACGTTGAGCAAGGCCGAGGAGACGTTTCATTTCGATGCGGCGGAGCGGCCCGCGCGAGTGACATTCGACCCGCGGGACTGGCTGCTGAAGAAGCTGACGTTCGAAAAGCCACGCGAAGAACTGCTGGACCAGCTGGCGCACGACAAGCAGGTGATGCCCCGGGTGCAGGCGGTTCGCGGCTTGGAGGCGCTGAAAGACGATCCCGAAGTGGTCGCGGCGTTGGCTACGGCGCTCGGCAGCGATTCGTTCTGGGGCGTCCGGCAGGAGGCGGCCAAGGTTCTGGAGAAGTGCAACACCGACGCGGCGCGTGAAGCCCTGGTGCAGGCGGCTAAAAACGACTCCAAGGCACAAGTTCGCCGCGCGGCGCTCACGTCCCTCGCCAGCCACAAGCATCCCGACTCGATCGCGACCGTGCGGCACGCCATTGACCACGAGGCGTCGTACTACGCTGCGGCGGAAGGGCTCAAGTCGCTGGTGAAACTCGACCGCGCCGGTTCGCGCGACGTGCTGCTCGCAGCGCTCGCGCGCGACAGCCACCAGGACGTCGTCCTGAAGGCCGCCTGCGATGGACTCGTTGAGCTGAAGGAGATTGCAGCGGCAGATCCTCTCGTGGCACTGCTCCAGGAGCCGCTCGCTCCGTCGCGGCGGGCAACGGTCATCGGTTGCCTCGCAAGGCTCAAGCCCGAGGATTCGGCGAGCCTCGAGCGGCTGCACGCGCAGCTCGACAACGACCGGATGAACATCCGCCGGGCGGCGATCGAGGCCCTTGCTGCGGCGGGAGATTCGTCGTCGCTCGAACCGCTCGAGAAACGGCGCTCGCAAGAGGAAATGCCCCGGATGGTCGAAGCGATCGACGAGTCGCTGGCCAAGATTCGCTCGCGCTTGGCCGAAGGGAAGAAGCTCGGCGAACAGGTCGACCGCCTGCGGCAGGAAAATAGCGAGTTGCGTGGCCGCTTGGAGAAGCTGGAAAAGGCCAGCAGTGGTGCACCGTAATTGGCGGCCTACGGGAGTGCGGAATGTCAGGGATCCAATGGCTGCTGCTGTCGATCCTGCCCCGATCGCTGGGCGAGGCCATGGAGAAGGAATCTCGCCTGTGGATGCAGCGCTGTTCGCAGTGCGGTGCGGAGACTTCAATTTGGGAGGATGGCGGCATCCGCTATCGAGCTGCAGGACGCCCGCGGCGACTGCGCCGCTGCCCAACGTGTGGACCCAATTGGCACGAGGTTTACAAACGCACCGCGCCCGCCAACGATCGCAATTCGGCCTGAACCGCGCGGGTGACTACGGCAAGGGAGCGGCGGCGGTGGATGTCTTGCTTTGCGCTCCGTTCGCTTCTGCGGGCATCGCCCGGCCGGACAACTGGACTTCAAACTCGGTGCCGATTCCCTTCTCGCGGTCGCGGATGCGTACCTTCCCGCGCAGTCGCGTCACTAGCGTGCGGACGATATAAAGACCCAGGCCCGTCCCTGGTTTGTCGCGCTCGAGCTCGGAGCCGACGCGTATGAATCGGGCAAACAGCTTGTTGCGATATTGCAGCGGAATCCCCTTGCCGTTGTCGCAAACGCGAATCTGGACGCGATCGCGCGGGAGCGGCCGCATGACGACTTCCACCTGCGGATCCTCGTCGCTGGCGTATTTCACCGCATTGTCGATCAGATTACGAAAGATCAATTCGAGATCGACCGGCGAAGCGGAAACAATGCAGGGCACGAGGTCGAGCTTGATCTTCTCGGGTTGTACGTGGTAGCGAATCGCCACCTGATCGGCCACGCCGCGGAGTACCGCCGCCAGATCGACGTCTTCCGGCGGAGCAGGCGTTCGATCCTTGTCGATGCGGGCCGCATCGAGCAGGTGGTTGATCAGCGAGTCGAGCCGCTCGACGTCGTCGAGCATGAACCGGAAAAAGTCTTCCTGTTCAGCGGCGCTGACCTGCCGCCGGTTTAGCGTTTGCAGGTACAGCTTAAGCGAGGCGATTGGCGACTTGAGTTCGTGCGTTACGGCGTCGATAAAGTTCGACTGCCGCTGGCTCAGACTGATCGCCTTGATTGTCAACGTGAGGTAGGTGACCACCCCCACCAGTACGAGCGCCAAGAGTGTCGCCCCCACCGCCAGGAACGCCACGTACCAGCCGCGGCGCTCCGGATCGGTCACCAGGCCGAACACGGCGAACACCACCCAACCCACCAGGAGCAGCACGACGGTCACGATGAGGACAACCCCCAGCGTGATTGGCAGTCGGAGCGAGCGACGTTCAAACATGGCAACAATCGGGCGTCGGCAGTTTCGAGGGCTCTGTATCGAGGCCCCCCGTCCAGAGACCGGGACCGTTCATCGCAGCATACTCGTTGTGCGGGCCGGCCCGTAGCCGACACGGGGGGGCGTTCGCGGCCGGACCCTGCGGCACTTGGCCCCGTCCCCCCGCGTGGTATCTTCAGTAGGTATGACTGTCATCGGCATCGGTACCGACATCGTCGAGTGCTTGCGCGTCGCTAAAATGATCGAGCGACACGGCGAATTGTTTTTGACGCGCGTTTTTACGCCGCACGAAGTTGAGTACTGCAGCGCTCGCAAGGCGTCGACTCAGCACTACGCCGGCCGCTTTGCCGCCAAAGAGGCCGTGCTGAAGGCTCTCGGCACCGGCTGGACCCGCGGCGTGCAATGGCGCGATATCGAGGTCCGTAACGACCTCGGCGGAAAGCCCTCAATCGCCCTGGCGGGGGGCGCTCGCGAGATGTGCGAACAGTTAGGAATCACGGAGATGCTGATCAGTATCTCGCACTGCCGGACACATGCGACGGCTTACGCGCTGGCTCTCGGACGCGAGCCAGTCAAATGAGCGCCAGCTAATCGAGGACTGGCGGACCCAGCGCGCCTATTGGCGAGCGGGAAGCGATGCTTTCTCGTCGGCCGCCGTCTCCGTTTCCTGGGCCACACGCAACTCTTCGCGAACGACCGCCAAGTGGGTAGGGGCATCGATTCCCAGTCGCACGCCGCCGCCGGCGATCCGCACAACTGTCACGGAGATTTCGTCGCCAATCCAGATCCGCTCGCCAACTTTGCGACTAAGAACCAGCATCGCTGCACTCCTTTGCGTTCGTGAAAGACGACGAGCGCGTTATAGCACTGCTATCACAGCGATGCAATCAGTCGACTGGGGAAGCTGGGGCAAATTGGGAGACTTCAGGACTTCTGGGAATACTTTCGATTCGCAGCCGCAATGCTGGACCCGGGCGTGAACTTAAACCCTTGCTCGGCAAGGAGTTGCTCCAGCGCAGCCAGAAACAGGAGTACATTGGCAGGACGGGATCCATACCCCATCAGGCCAATCCGCCACACTTTCCCTTTGTAAGCGCCCAGGCCAGCTCCGATCTCGATGCCGAACCGGTTGAGGAGCGCTGAGCGGACAGCCGCATCGTCCACCCCTTCGGGCACGAGCACGGCGTTGAGTTGCGGCAGCGTGCAGGACTCGTCGGTGGCGTAGCGAATGCCGAGGGCGGCAAGTCCCGCTCGGAGAGCCAGGTGATTAGCCCGATGGCGGGCCCAGGAATTCTCAAGCCCCTCTTCATGAACTAGACGGAGCGCCTCGTACAGGGCATACGTCATGTTGATTGGGCCGGTGTGGTGGTACACACGGTTCTGCCCCCAGTAGTTGGCGAGCATCGACACGTCGAGGTACCAGCTTTGCACCTTCGTCTTCCGGCCGAGGACCACCTCCATCGCCCGCGGACTGAACGAAACGGGGGATAGTCCCGGTGGGCAGGAGAGACACTTCTGGGTGCCGGAATAGATCGCGTCGATCTGCCAGGCGTCGACCTCGACCGGTACACCGCCGAGGGCCGTTACCGCATCGACAAGGAGAAGTGCGCCCGCCTCGTGGGCCGCCCGCGAAATCTCCTCAATCGGCTGCCACGCACCGGTCGATGTTTCGGCCATCACGATGCCGACCACTTTGGGCTTCTGGGCCAGGGCCGCGGCCAAATCGGCAGGCGTGAAAACTTCACCCCAAGGACGCTCGACCTTGATCACCTTGGCGCCGGCCCGCTCCGCGACATCGGCCATTCGCCCGCCGAAGACGCCGTTCACGCAGACCACCATCGAGTCTCCCGGCTCGATCAGGTTGACGACCGTCGCTTCCATGCCAGCCGAGCCGGTCCCGCTGATTGCCATCGTCATCGGGTTCTTCGTGCGGAACAGACCGCGGAGCATCTCCTGCAGGCCATTCATCACCTCAAGGTAGTACGGATCGAGGTGGCCTACGGTCCCTTTGGCGAGCGCCTGGAGCACGCGGGGATGCGTGTCGCTCGGGCCGGGTCCCAGCAGGGTGCGGACGGGCGGGTGGAGTTCGGGGTAAGGCATGGGAGAGGAAGGAGGCCTGAGGCCTGAGGTCGGAGGTCGGAGGTCGGAGGTCGGAGGTCGGATCGATCGCTACAGGTGTTACTGGCGGAACCGGCTGCGCCGCCATGTTCTACACTTGCTCGGCGACGCTTGCCAGTCGCCGCCGTGGCCGAGGCTGCGGCCAATGCCCGACTCTCTCCTGCCGTCGCCAATCATGACATCCCGCAGTCCTCGCGATGCCCGGCTGGTCCTCGCCGCATTTGCCCTCCTGGCCGTTGTGGGGAGCCTCGCGAGTTTCGGACGGGGGAGCTTGCCGCGGCGGAGTGCGGATCATGCGGCCGTCGTACGCCAGGTAAGCCCCGATGGGACCGCGCCCGATTTGGCGCTGTACCGGCAGATCATTGCCGATGTGCGCTACGGGCGGGGTTACTACGAGGCCGCTGCCGAACGGATTCCGCAGTTCGGCTTTCCCACGGCCTCGCCCCTTAACTGGCGGCTGCCGACGTACGCGTGGATTCTGTCGCGGCTGCCGACTGAAGCCTGGATCCAAGGAGTGCTGCTCGCCATCGGTGCGGCTGGATTGATCCTCACGTTCCGTGTTGAATGGCTGAATCGATCGAGCGCCCCGGATACCGCATGTGGCGCAAAGTGTCGGGTGGGCGCTCGACTGGCTGGACCACTGCTGGCGACGCTGCTCATGTTCGGAGTCGTCCGCTGGGGGCTCGATGGTCCAGCGTACCTGGCCCAAGAAGTCTGGGCCGGGACGCTGATCGTCCTCTCGCTGGCGGCTCACGCGCTTGGCAGCCGCATGCCCGGTTGGCGAGTTGTCGCCGTGGCGGCAGGCACGCTGGCGCTCTTGTTGCGCGAACTGGCGCTGCCGTATTGCCTGGTGGCCGGTGGCGTTGCGTTGGCTGGCCGCCGCTGGCGCGAGGCCGCCGGCTGGATCGCCGGAATCGGAGCGTTCGCCGTGCTTGTCATTTATCACGTCGCGCTCGTCCACGCCCATCAACCGGCAGGTGCCGCCGCCGGCGGTGCGGGACTCGCGCAGTGGCTCCGTTTCGGCGGGCTCGACTTTGTGCTTTTGACGCTGCGGATGAATAGTCTGCTCTTCGCCGCGTCGGCGGTCGTGCTGTGGCTGTACTTGCTCGGATCGCTCGTGGGACTGTCGCAAAGCGCGAACGAAACCAGCCGGGTGGCCTGCCTGGCGGCGGTGTCCTACGTCGCTGCATTTGCCGTCGTAGGCCGGACGGAAAATTTTTACTGGGGGCTGCTACTTGCGCCGCTTCTGCCGAGCGGTTTGGCGGCTGCTCCCGCCGCCCTGCAAAAACTCTGGAATGCAGCCCTCGGCGATGCCGCGGGCGAGACCAACGGCCCCGCGGTTGGTCTCGCCGCCCGGAAGTGAACGCTGCCTCGTTCCCGCACGGCACCCAACCCCGATCGGTTGTGCGCTCGGGTCAGGATCGCGCGGCCGCAGGCGGCACTTGCGCGTCAGATTTCCGTTTCGAAATTGACGACTTCGATGTCATCCGCGACGTTGCCTCCACCATCGGTAAAGACGTCGCCGCTGCCTGAACCGCCGTCGGCACGAATCCGATCGTCGGCCAGGACGCCCGTCAGCGTGAGGTCGTCGTTCCCCGAGCCCATGTAGGCAAACAGGTTGTCCGCGGCCGCATCGCTGATTTCCGCGTCGTCGGATCCGCCGCCGGCATCCAGGTGGATGTTGTGTCCGGCCGTGATGCCGGTCGCGATCAGCGCGTCGTCGTCATCGCCGAGGAAGAAATAGACGTAGTCGTCGGCGTCCACATCGGTGATTGTCGCCAGATCTTCGCCGTCTCCCAGATCGAACCGGACATTGCCGGAGGTGCTCACGAGGCCGGTGGCCGTGATCAGATCTTGGCCCGATCCCGTGCGGAGCTTCAGCTCGTAGGACGTCGTCAGGCCCGTGGCGACAAGATTGTTGCGGCCGTTCGCCAGATCGACATCGATCCGCTGGGCGTCAATCTCGGTCATTTCCACGACATCGTGGCCCGTATCGCCGCGGACGACGAGCTCGCGGTCAAGCAAAAGCCCGGACAAAAGGATATTGTCGGTGAGAGCGCCGGAATTGACGATGGCATGGCCGGCCGCTGAG
>JALORD010000354.1 GCA_025459145.1 Pirellulaceae bacterium
GCAACTCTCTTCATGCTTGTCGGTTGTGGTACGTCGCCCGCTCCCGAGGCCGTGTCGGCCCCGTCGGCCGATGGCAAGGCCTTTGTACTGGCTACCGAACCAGCGGCTCCCAAGGACGTCAAAGACGCTCGCGCGGACGCGCAGGACGCCGATGAAATCACCGTCATTGGTCGTATTGGCGGCGACACGAATCCCTGGATTGAAGGACAAGCGGCATTCATGGTCGTCGACAACTCGCTCAAGCCGTGCAACGAGAAGGACGATGACGGCTGTCCGACGCCTTGGGACTACTGCTGCGATGCCGACGCACTTCCCACCCATAAGGCGCTCGTGAAGATCGTCGATGCCGAGGGCAAGACAGTTCCTACCGACGCGCGGAAACTCCTTGGCCTCAAGGAACTACAAACCGTCGTGGTTCACGGGAAGGCCAAGCGAGACGAAGCCGGCAACTTAACAGTGCTCGCCGACGGCATCTACGTACGCAACTAGGACCACAGCGACGGGGCTTCCCATGGCATCGCAAGTCGACCTGCGGCAACTTGTCGTCGAGCGTCCGAACGGCGCGACAACGCCGCTCTTACGCAAGCGCTCCTGGCTATTGCGGTGGGGCATTCCGCTGGCAATCGTCGCTGGATTTCTGTCGATTGTTGGCTGGTCTGCGCGCGACTACTGGCTGCCTGCCCAGCCGGTGACGGTAGTGCCGGTGATCTTAACGCGGGCCGAAGTACAGAATGCGGGGACACCGCTCTTTCAGGCCGCCGGCTGGATCGAGCCTCGGCCGACGGCCGTGATGTGTTCGGCGCTTGTCGAGGGAGTGGTGGAAGAGCTGCTCGTGGTCGAAGGCCAGGAGGTTCGAGCTGATCAGCCGGTTGCCAGATTGGTGGATGCAGACGCGAGATTGAACCTTCGCGAGGCGGAATCGACCCTCCAGTTACGAGAGGCCGAACGGGATGGGGCCCAAGCAGTATTAACCGCGGCCAAACAGAATCTAGAACAGCCCGTGCACTTGGAAGCAGCGCATGCCGAGGCAGAAGCCGCGCTAGCAACGCTGGAAACGGAGATCAAGAACCTTCCGTTCCTGGTTCAGGCGGCGGAAGCACGGCTAACACTGGCCCGCCAGGACTTGGAAGGAAAAAAGCTCGTTGCCGAGTCCATCGCAGGGCGTTCCATCCAAAAGGCTCAGAGCGAGTTCGATTCGGCGACGGCGGCACTTGCTGAGTTGAAGCAGCGAGGACCGAGCTTGGCACGTCAGCAGGAGGCATGGCAGCGCCGATGCGATGCACTGCATACGACACTGAAGCTGAAGACGGATGAGCATCGGGCAGTTGACGAGGGGACCGCCAGCCTGGCTGCCGCAGAGGCTCGCCTAAGTCAGGCGAGACTCGCCGTGGAGACGGCCCAGTTGCGTCTGGAAAGGATGACCATTCGCTCACCGATCGCGGGGCGAGTGCTTTCGCTTACTTCACAACCGGGCCAACGTGTGATGGGCATCAATGCGGCGTCGGAACGCGACGCCAGCACGGTTGTGACGCTCTACGATCCCAACCAGCTACAAGTTCGTGTGGATGTGCGTCTGGAGGACGTTCCTCTAGTTCAGGTCGGACAGCCGGTGCAAATCTCCACGGCGGCAGCGAAGGAATCGCTGGCGGGACAGGTGCTCGCGATGACCTCGCAAGCAGACATTCAAAAGAACACTCTTCAAGTGAAAGTATCGATCGATCAGCCAGCGGACATTGTAAGGCCGGAGATGCTGGCTCAAGTGACGTTTCTCGCACCGGAGCGGCCCGGCGAAAAATTGGACGACGAACGGGATCCGCTCCGTTTACTGGTCCCTAGGGAGCTTGTGGAGCCGGGCGAAAGCAATTCGATCGTTTGGGTTGCTGATGCCGGCCGCGGCCTTGCCGTCCGTCGATCCATCCAACTCGGACGCGCGGGCACGGACCAGCTCGTCGAAGTGACCCAAGGGCTAAATGCCCTCGACAAGTTGATCGCATCGGGCCGCGAAGGATTGTCTGATGGCGACCGCATACGGATCACCGGCACGGATCCAGCGATGGGGGCCGACAGGATGCGCACGCCGGACCCTTCCAACACCAGCACGGCGGCGCGAAGCGGACTTACCGAATAAGGAGAACGAATATGGCACTGGTCGAGATTCGCCGACTCACGAAGCAGTTTCGCAAAGGGGACGAAGTCATCACGCCGTTACAGGAAGTGAATCTGGACATCGAAGCGGGCGATTTCGTCTCCCTCATGGGCGCAAGCGGAAGCGGCAAGAGTACGCTTCTGAACGCCGTGGCAGGGATTGACCGGCCGACATCCGGTGAGATCGTCATTAACGGTTCAGACATCACCAAGCTTTCACGAGGTAGCCTGGCCGACTGGCGTGCGGCCAACATCGGCTACATCTTTCAGATGCACAATCTGATCCCCGTGCTGACGGCTTATGAAAACGTCGAACTACCGCTGCTGTTGCTCCCCATGTCGGCCATGGAGCGGCAGAAACGTGTTGAAATCGCGCTCGATGCGGTGAACCTGCGCGACCGTGCGAATCACTATCCGCGCCAGTTGTCCGGGGGACAGGAACAGCGAGTCGGTATCGCCCGCGCCATCGTCGCCAATCCCACCATCATTGTGGGCGACGAGCCCACCGGGGATCTCGACGCCGACACAACCGAGCAAATCCTCGAACTCGTGCAGCGTTTGAATTCTGAGTTGGGGATGACACTCTTGCTGGTCACACATGATCCCAAGGTCGCCGCGCTCGCCCCGCGACAGCTTCGCCTCGAAAAGGGCAAGCTCATTGAAAAGGGACGAGAAGTGGCGTTAGTCGGCGGGGACTTTCAGGAACGGAGTGACTAATCATGTTCAAATTTGCCCCCTACGTACTCAAGAGTCTTTGGCGTCATCGCAGCCGGACAATGCTGACAGTGAGCGGATCGGCCGTGGCTCTGTTTGTCTTTTGCTTCGTTGGCTCCGTGCAGCGCGGTCTGTCTCGGCTCACCGAGGACCAGGAGGCGCTCCGGACGTTAATCGTCTTCCAAGAGAACCGGTTTTGTCCGACCAGCAGCAAACTCCCCGAGGACTACGTCCGCACAGCCGCCAAATTGCCGGGCGTGAAGGATGTCGTGCCGATCAAGGTCTTTACGAACAACTGTCGCGCCAGCTTGGACGTGGTGGTGTTCAACGGAATGCCGCCTGAGCAGCTCCGGTCGTCGCGCAATCTGAAACTGCTGTCCGGGAGTTGGGGCGAATTCGATTCCAGGACCGATGCGGCAGTTGTGGGTGCAGCCGTAGCTCAGCGGCGACAGCTGAAAGTGGGCCAGCGATTTACGATCGGCGAAGTGACCGTGAGCATTGTCGGAATCTTTCGCTCGAGCGTTCCCGCCGAGGACAACTATATCTACACGCACCTGGATTTTCTCCAGCGTGCCCGCGGCCAGAGTTCGGTCGGGACCGTCACGCAATTGGAAGTTCATCTCCATGACAGCGCCGATCCCGATCAGGTGGCGGCTGCCATCGATGCTCAGTTCCGTAATGGTCCGATTGCCACCTCGACACGTTCCAAGGGCGTGTTTCAGCGGGACACTTTATCCGATCTGGCAGAATTGATTGGATTCGCCCACTGGCTGGGGTATGCGTGTGTTGGTCTCGTGCTGGCTCTGGTTGCGACTACGACCGTCATGGCGGTCCAGGATCGCATCAAGGAGCACGCGGTCCTGCAAACACTCGGTCTGCGCCCTGGGCGAATCTTTCGACTGGTGCTGGCTGAGAGCGTGCTGCAAAGCACTGCGGGAGGTTTGCTCGGCATCGGAGCCGGGCTGGGACTGCTGGCCTGGGGCGGATTCGCAGTGGGCGCGGAAGGCGTCACGATTTCCTTCAATCCATCGCTGGATCTGGCAGTGAGTGGCGCACTAGTTTCCGCGATTGTCGGCGTGCTCGCCGGCATTCTCCCAGGATGGCAGGCTGCACGAACGGAGATCGTGACCGCACTGCGGTACGGGTAGGTGGCAAGTGGCACGGAAATGCGGAAGCGAAAGGACTCGACATGGCACAATTCGAGGCGACGACGAGCCGCCGCCAGGCATTTGCCGTGTGCTTCACGAAATCCGCTTTCAGCCCGCAATTCCTAAAGACCGACTCAATAGAATACGCACACTGTCGCATGATGCGGCTGCAAACGAGCAAGGAGGCTCCGATGCGATTCACTTTACTGGCAATAGGATGCTGTCTGGGACTAGCTGGCTGCCAGTCCTTTGGGTTTCCTCGCGCGCCCGCTCCCACCAAAGCGAGCGACGCAATGCACGCCTCACCGGTAGCTGTTGCGGCCGTTCAGCCGACGAATGTGCAAGCGCCGCCGTTGTCTCCAACGATTCAACTTGCGCAGCACGTTGAACCGATGCCTGTGCCACCGCCGGAAGCGCTACCGCAGCCCGCGCTGAGGCCGGTTGCCCTCGGCACATTGACGCTCGCCGATTTAGAGCAGATGGCAATCGCTGCGAATCCCTCGGTGGCCCGCGCTGCCGCCCTGGTCGAGGCGGCGCGAGGCAATTGGATTCAGCAGGGCCTCCCGCCGAATCCAAGCGTCGGTTTCGAAGGCCAACAAATCGGCAGTGGTGGCCGCGCCGAGCAGGACGGGGTCTTCATTGAGCAGGAGATCGTTCGCGGCGGCAAACTGGGACTCAATCGCCAAGTCGCGGCCCAGGAATGGGCGCGGCGGGAACAGGAACTTGCGGCTCAGCAACAACGCGTCGTCACCGACGTGAGGCTCGCCTATTATCAAGTTTTGGTTGCCGAGCGTCAGATGAAGCTCACCAGCGGGCTACTTGGCATCGCGAACGAGGCCGCGAAAGTTGCTGACGATCTGCTGCGAGGCAAAGAAGTCGGTCGTGCGGATGTAGTCCAGGCACAATTGGAAGTCGGTAATGCAGAGATTCTGGCTCAGAACGCACTAAATCGCTATTCCGCGGCCTGGAGGTCGCTGGCGACCGTCATTGGCAATCCTAGCCTGCCTTCGCAGCCGCTCGATGGCAATATCGAAGACAACCGGCAAGAGCTTCGTTGGGAGCAAAGCCGCGAGCGGTTGCTCACAAGTAGTCCCGAGATTGCTGCAGCCATGGCGGAGATTGAGCGATCGCGGTGGGCATTGCAACGGGCAATGGTAGAGAAGACTCCCAACGTAACCGTTGCTGGCCTGGTTAACTGGCGTGACAACGGGATCGATGGCGATTCAGATGGTGGAATTACGGTTGGAGTTCCCCTTCCGCTATGGAATCGAAACCAAGGCGGAATCGTACAGGCCCAAGGTCAGGTCGCCGCTGCCGAGCGGGCGCTCGACCAGCTTGAACTGTCTCTGGAGAATCGGCTGGCACCGGTTTTCGAGCGGTACTCCAATGCACTCGGACAAGTGAACAAGTATCGCAGTCAACTTCTTCCTGCCGCACAGCAGTCGCTCGATCTTGCAAGGCGGCTCTATCAAGCGGGGGAGACTCCGTATCTGAACTTGCTCACCGCACAGCGAAGCTTTTCGCAAACGAACGTGAACTATCTCGAATCGCTTCGGGAACTCCGTGCAGCTGAAGCTGAGATTGAGGGCTTGCTTCTTACTGGCAGTCTGGAAAACCGTTGAGAGTTTTTGCAAAACGTCGGTTCAGACGGAGATTTTGGGTCTATCAAAACCGTGGTTTTTGCCGATCAAAAATGGTAGCCTGTGGCTTACCGTTATTGATGAGGCAATGCCG
>JALORD010000355.1 GCA_025459145.1 Pirellulaceae bacterium
GACGATACTTTTTCCGGCCGTGCGGGAGGGAGCCAGGGCGACATGGATGTCACCAGCTTCACCCCAGAAGCGCGGCCGGACGACAGGCACAGGAATGTGCAGGTGATGAAGAACAACGAATTACGAGAAACGATGTGGGAGCTGTGTTACGACCTGCTCCCCGCGGCCGAGCGCGAGGCCCTGATTGCGCGCATCAAGTCGGACCCGCAAGCGGCCCGGCTATATGCAGAGGTGCGCCTGCAGGCCGATCTCGTCTCCGCCGCCGCACGGGTAGAAGACGATGCACTGATCCTGTCGCCGCCGGCCGAGCTGTCGGCCGAAGAAACGCCGACGCGGGCAGTGGGCCATTCCGCCGCTTCCGCCGCAGGAACGAAGCAGGTCTCGCCCGCACCGACCGCGCGCTTGCGCACGCGCGACGCCGTGAGCGTTCCGGCCCGGCAAACATCTCGCATTACTCGTCAGTCGCTGCACTGGCTGCTGGGGACGGCGGCGCTGGTTCTCGTCGGGGTGATGGGTTACGGCCTCGTACGTCCGCTTCAATCGCAGCATGCCCTGGCGGATCGATATGTCATCACCGAAATTGAAACGCCGGCCCGCATGCAGTCGGGTCTGTCGAGCAAAGTTGCCCTGAAGAGCAGCTCGGTACTCGGCAAGTCGATGGAGGCCCAGGTCGACCTGAAATTGATCGATCCCGCCGGGACGGTCCTGTTTCACGAAGCAGTGCCGACCGACGAACAGGGGGAAGCCTCGGTGGAGCTTCCTGGCCCGGCGATTCGTCCAGGAGTCCGCTTGGAGGTCGCCGGACGCAGCCGCCGATTGGCCCAGGCGGCATTCGACTCGACGGACGAGAGCGCCCCAGCTGCCAACTCGGTCGCGGTGCAGTTACCGGTACAGTCGGAACCTCCGCTGACTTACTTTTGGCTCGAACAGCCGCTGGGCGGGTCCGATGAACCCGTCAGGTACGCCGCCGTCAATCTGGATCGCTTCAGCCTTCGCCCGGTGGCAGCCGCAGCGCGCGGCTCGACTTTGGAATCCACGCTGGGCTTAGGTGTCCAGGGAGAGGGGTCGGCCCGCGACACGCGTCAACTCGCGCGTGCCGAGCCGCCGCTCGACGATTACTTGATCGAAGGGACGTTCGATCGTCGGGCCGCAGGCAGCGCAAGCGATTCGCATCTCGATTCCCTGGCGATGCGCGAACAGCTCGAGCGCCGCGCTGTGACAGACAACCTGCCTCGCTCGCTGAAATTTCGCGCGGACGATTCGCTGGGCATTCCTCCGCCCCCGGGGGTTGCTGCAGGTAGTCTGGTCCGCGGAGGTGCGAATCAGGCCGCGCCAGGGGAACCGCAACTTCCTATAAGTGCGAATGAGCCGTCCACGGCTCCGCCAGAGTCCGGAAAGAAGCAGAACGATCTCGACAAGGTCGCAGCCCAGGCGGGCGGCGAGCCGATTCCGGCCATCGCCTCCCTGCCGGCACCCGCCGGTCCCGGTACTTCCCCGCGTGGTGGCGGGTTGGGCAGTGGAGGTGTGCGCGGTGGAGGGATTGGCGGCGTAGGGCGCGGCTCGGCCGATTTGACCGCGGGGGGCTTCGACGGCGGCGAGCAGCCAGCGGGAGCGGGCGGGCGCGCGGATGGCCTGTCGCACGGAACTCCGGCGCCGGACGCGGCGACGTGGGCCGCTGGAAGTGCGCCGGAAGCAGCCAGCACGGATAAGAAACTCGATTCGCTGAGCCTGAGCGGGCTGCCGGTGGTACCTGCCGGCGAGCCTGTCACCGTCGAATTGTCGGAGGAACTCGCCGGCCGCAAGCTCCTGCTGCAGGCGATCAATCGCGATGTCGTGGTCGCCACGCGGGCGCTCGACGAATCGCCCGCGGGGACGAGCCGCGGTTCGGCAGAAGCCAAGGAATTCCGCCAGGCGAAGTCCGGCGAGGTACGAGGCGAACGAACGGAGGCGCGGCGCTATACGCTGAGCCTGCCGCCCGAAGCAGATGGCGAGGTAGAGGTTGAAGTGCTTGACCTCGCGCAGACTCCACCGCAAGTGATTGAATCGTACGCCTACTATCGACAGCCCGCGCGCGAGCTGCAGATCGATTTTGTCTCCCCCGGCGAAGCGCAAACGCAGTTCGCGCCGGGCGACCTGGTCCAGATGCGGCTGCGCGTGCACAACGAGCAAGGGGCAGCTGCGCCGGCCGCCCTCGGAGTGCGCGTGTGGAACGAAGAGGCGATCCAGAAGACCGGTGAACCAGTTCTCTTGGCAGAACACGTGCGGCGCAGCCAGACATTCCGCGCGACGCGGCCGGCGGCGGGCGAGCCGCTGGCGCAACTCGAAGCGAAGGATTCCTCGCGCGGGATCGCCCCCGAACGGGTGAATTCCCAACAGATCGAACAGCAATCCCGTGCGACAACCCTCCTGGCCGATGCGGGCAACTCGCCTCCGCCCCCTGCTCCACCGGCACCCTCTCCACCCGAACCCACGGCCCCCGAGGCGCCGCGTCCAGCGGCAGTGCCTGCGGATGCTCCTGTGGCGCTAGCGCCCTCAGTGCCGGCGCCTGCGATACCGGCGCCCCTGGCCGGGACGCCGCCTGCGGCGGTGGAGCAGGAGATGGCTCGGACATTTGCTGACGCCGAGCTCGCAGCGACCGACCCTAGTGCCGAAGTCTGGACCAGCCTTAACCGAACCTACGACCTGGAGCCAATCCGAGCATCGAATGGGCTCGAAGTGGCCAGCGAGTATCAGTCGCAGCAATCGGCGCTCGAGGCCCAGTGGCAAAAGTGGCGGATGATGGCCGGCCGAGTGTTGGTGGTTGCGGGCGTCCTGCTGCTGATCGGCCTCGCGCTGCAACTCTGGATTCGGATGCCGACGCGCGTACTGGGGGTAACGCTGGCAATGACCGCGGCGGCGGCGAGTTTGGTCGTCGGCGCGATGTGGGTCGGAAAGTCCCCCGCGGGCTACGAAGTGGCGCTGGGAAGCTCCACCGACGGCGCAGCTGCCACTTCCGCTCCGCGCGCGATGTCCCCTGCGCCGACGTCCCCTGCGCCGATGTCCTCTGCAGCGTTCGGCCCGGAATCGGCCGAGGTTGCCGGCGCGGAAATGGACCAACCCGCTAGCGAACACGAGAAGTTGTTTTCGGAGGTCGCACCCGGAAATTCTGCGGCGACCGGTGATGCCGGTGCTAATCCATCTGGCAGCGAGCCGGCAGGCCCTCCTCGTCCCAAGGCCGAACTGCCCTTTGGACGGGATACCTCTCGGCCGAACTCCGCTGCGGAGGGCATCGATCGCAGCGGAGCGGCCGACCAGAATTCCGTTGAAGTGGAGTCGGCGGCGGGAGACAGGCCGGAAGGAATGCTACTCCGGAAGTCGCTTGGCGAACGGTCGAGCGGCGGTCCCCCTTCCACGCGAATGATCCAGCCTTCGGCCAGTCGCGGCGCCGTCGGGGATGCTTCGCCGGGTGGATCGCCGGCCAGCCCGCCGCGCAATGATCCCGCCCCTCTCGACTCCGCGGAACCCGCGAGACTTTTGAACTCCGCTTCGCAGTTTGGTGCAGCGCCAGCCGCTGCGGCACCGGCTGACGCCAAGGATGCCGATGCCGCGGCGGGCGGCAAGTTGACCTCCGAGAAATTGGTCGAAGGGGAGACGCCTCCCACCGCTCCCGCGTCACTCTATTTCAATCCGCGACTGGCGACCGACGAGCAGGGTTTTGTCACGATCACGTTTCAAATGCCGGCCGTCGAATCGGACTATCGCGTCTTGGTGGACGCGCTGGGGGATGGTCGGATCGGTTCGCGCGAACTGCGGATACAGTGCCGCACACCGGCAGCAAGCGCCACCCTGCCGTCGGCAGCAAGCGCCACAGTGCCGCCGGCTCCCGAACCGCCGACCGCCGAGACGCCCAAGGCGGCATCGCCGAGCGCTGGTGGTGGAACCGATCGATAGGTAGGCGGGGGTCTGCCCAGTCCTTCGTCGACCCACCCGGCCAGCGGTTCAGCCTGACAATTCGGAATAGCTCCCAAAGAGACGGCGGCTGTACTTTGAGGGGGGCGAGTCGGGCTCGGATAGTCGGCGACGGAAGTCGTTGCCGGGATTGGACTTTCCGAGGGCAGCGGGAAGTGCTCACGGGGGCGAAAAATAGTTTGGGTTGTCACGATTTTTCATAAGTCGTTGCGAGAGCATTCTTTGTGGCCAAAATGTCTCCGGCCGCGCGGGGAGGGTGTGGTATACTCGCAGCCCAGCGAAGCACCTGGTGAACGAGGTCCCGACCGCTCGTGCGCGCAGCGACCCGTAGGACGATGCCGGGCATCGTCGGCGGGCTGGTAAGCGGGCACGGATTTGTCGAAGCATGCCCCTTGAAATTCCGCGCCCCAGCAGGGCGTTGACCTAGGGCGATGACGTGGTCGCGAGCCTGCCGAGCCGAGTGCCCTGCAGGCGAAGGCCTGCGCTGATCGAGTTCCGCGATCGGCCGCGGAGATCTTTTTCAATCTGGTGGACGTTTGCTACAGCGTGCGGCCCTAGGACGATGCCGGGCATCGTCTTCGCGACGCGTGTTGGCGTTGTTGGCCGAAGCATGGTTTCGACCCACGAGGTAATGTTGCCACGCGCGGCGGCCGGCCGAGCGATTTGAGGTGAACATTGCGCTTAATGAGCCCCCGGTGTTCACCTGAGTTCGGCGGCGGAAGTTGCCGCCCAGGAACGACTTGCGGCATCATTGAACGCCGCGGGAAATTGGCGAACCGGCGAAAGGCGTTAAGGCGCTCAGTTGGGTAGCCGAGGATGGTCCTTCCAACCTGGGCCGCAGGACGATGCCGTGCATCGTCTTCGCGACGCGAGTCGGCGCGGTTCGTCGAAGCATGGCTTCGACCTACCAGCGGGAGCGCTTTGAGGTGAACGTGGCGCTTAATTGGCCTCCGGCGTTCACCTGGACTCAACAGCGCAAATGGCTGCCCGAGAATGACTTGCGGCATCGCTGAACACCGCTGGCGCCGCGTTGCAGCCTCGAAAGCGTTGAGGAGTTAAGTCAGTGCACGGGCTTACGACAGGATGCCGCGGACCACTTCGCCGTGTACGTTTGTGAGCCGACGCTCGATCCCATTGTGATAGAAGGTCAGCCGCTCGTGGTCGACGCCGAGCAAGTGCAGCACGGTGGCGTGGAAATCGTGCCACGCGACCGGCTTCTCGACGGCCTTCCAGCCGATGTCGTCGGTGGCCCCGTACGCGATTCCCGGCTTCAGCCCGGCCCCGGCCAGCCAGACTGAAAAGCCGTACTGGTTATGGTCGCGGCCGGTTCCCACGGTATCGGCGGCCGATTGTGTAAAAGGCGTGCGGCCGAATTCGGTCGTGAACAGGACGAGCGTATCGTCGAGGAGCCCGCGCTGGCGCAAATCGCGGAGGAGTCCTGCCACGGGCTTGTCGATCAGCGCGGCCTCCTGGGTGTGATTCGCTTTGACATCCTCGTGGCCGTCCCAATTGATCCGCGGACTGCCGAATGCTCCGCCGGAATAAACCTGCACGAAGCGGACTCCCTGCTCGATGAGTCGGCGGGCCAGCAGGCAGTTGCGTCCAAACGGCGCGGTCAGTTCGGCATCGATGCCGTAGAGGGCGAGCGTGCCAGCCGTCTCGCCCGAAAGATCGGTCACGCGCGGCACGGCGAGCTGCATTTTCGCGGCCAGTTCATAGGCCTTCATGCGGGCGGCGAGCTCGCTGTTCTCGCCGGCCTCTGCCAGATGCAGAGCGTTGAGTCGGGCGTGCAATTGGCGGCTGGCCTCTTCGACATCGGCCGCAATGGGCCGCGCGGGCGCAAGATCGCGAATGACCTGCTGCGGCTCGCCCGTTTGCATGCCGCCGCCCGTATTGAACATCACACCCTGGTGCTGAGCGGGTAGAAAGCCGTTGGTCCAGTTGTTCGTGCCTCCCGCGGGCAGGCCCCGCGGATCGGGCAACACCACAAAGGCGGGGAGTTCATCGGTCTCGTTGCCCAGTCCGTACGACAGCCACGAGCCGAGCGTCGGAAAGCCGTTCAGCCGAAAGCCCGAGTTTTCGTGCATGGTGGCCGGCGTATGGCTGGCCGATTCGGCCACCATCGAACGGATGATGGTCAGTTCGTCGGCCACTTCACCGATGTGGGGAAACAGGTCGCTGACCCAAAGGCCGCTTTCGCCGCGCTGCCGAAAGGCAAAGTCGTTTTGCCGCAGGAGGCCCACCTGGCCGAAGAACACTTCGGGCTTTTCTTCGCCCCCCAGCGGCTGTCCGTGGCGTTTGGCCAGCTCAGGCTTGTAGTCAAACGTGTCGAGGTGGCTGAACGCGCCGCACAGGCAGATGTGGATCACGCGGCGGGCCTTGGCCGGCAGGTGCGGCGGCGGATCCTGGGCTTCGCCGGGAATTCCGCGGCGAGGTTGCTCGGCTGACAGTAGGTTGCGGCCCAGAAGCGAAACCAGAGCGGTCGCGCCCAGGCCGTATGCCGACCAGGAGAACAGCTCCCGCCGGCTGATCGGCAGTCGTGGCTGTAACGGTGAGGGCGAAGCATGAGCCGACGACATAGGAGCGCCTATTCCAGGTAAAGAAATCCATTGGTATTGAGCAGGATGCGGCAGAACGCGGGCAATCGGTGCTCGCGTACGAATCCGACGGCCGCACTCAATTCCTCCTCCTGGGGAGCGCGACCGTAGGCCAGTTCAAATCCGCGAGCGACCTGACCCTCAATATTGTCCGGCCGTTCGGCCGCCAGCCGCTCGGCGAAGTGGTCGGCCATGCGGAGCGTGAACGAGTTGTTCATGAGGGCCAGCGCCTGCAGCGGAGTGGTTGTCGCTCCGCGGCGAGGAGTGATCGTCGAGGGATCGGGGCAATCGAACGTGTCGAGCAGCGGGTTCTTGCCGCCGCGAGCCCACATCCGATAGATGCTGCGGCGGTTGAACTCGGGCCCAACGGGATCGAGCGGTTCGTAATACTGGGTGCTCTTGTACTCGTAGGGACGAAAGTCTTGCACGCTCGGCCCGCCGCGCTGGGGATTGAATTGTCCGGCGACGACGAGTGTCGCATCGCGCACCGCCTCGGCCTCCAGCCGTCGCGGCGAGTACCGCCAGATGAGCCGATTGTCGGCGTCGGCTGCCATCCCTTCGGCGCGCGGGTGGGACGACTGCTGCCAGGCGGCGGACGTGACGATCAGCCGGTGCATCTCCTTGAGGCTCCACTTCTTGGCGATGAGCTCCGCGGCGAGCCAGTCGAGCAGTTCGGGATGGGTTGGCTTTCCGCCGCTGAACCCGAGATCGTTGGGCGTCTCGATGAGGCCTCGGCCGAAGTGATAGTGCCAGAGGCGGTTGGCGATTGTGCGGGCAAACAGGGGATTATCGGCCCGGGTGATCCATTCGGCGAGCTTGCGGCGACGGTCGGCCTCGGTGGCGTCTGGCGCGAGGCCGAAGTCCGGTTGACTGGCGGTTAGCGCCAGGATGCCGCCGGCGGCGATTGGCTCGGCCGGCTGCGTGACGTTGCCGCGGACGAGCAAATGCGCGACCGGCGATGGTTGCGGTGTGACGGCGAATGCCTTGCGGCTGCGGTACGAGGCAATCTGATCGCGCAGGCGGCGAACCTCGGCACGTAGCTGCTGTCGCCGACGCCGACCCGCGTCGTCGAGTTCGGCGTCGATCTCTTCGTCCGAGACGTGTGTGGAAATCGTTCCGGCTGATGCGGCGACTTCTTCGGCCGAGAGGGCGCGATCGTACAGCCGAGCCCGATCGATTTTTCCGGCCAGGTGTTTGTTGCCCCCCGCGGGCGAATGCCGCAGGCCGAAGACTACTTGCCATTTGCCGGGAGTAAACTCGGCCAGCTTCTCGGAGCGATAGGGCTTGCCGTAGGGCTGGCCGTCACGGTACGCCGCGATCTCACCATCGGCCCGGTAGACGAGCGCCAGATGGACAAATCGCTGGTTCGCCGCCGTCTCGGCGACGGCTGCCCGAAAGGACTGGGTCCGGCGGAAGAACTCGCTTCCCGCCATCCACCGCCCCGGCTCCTGCTCGCCGAACACAATGGCGTCGAACGTACCGCCGCCCACCGTCTGTACCCCGAGGACGCCGCCGCCGCGCTGGTCGAGCGAGTCGAGCTGCACCCAGGCCTCCAGTGTCTTCTCGCCGAGCGGACGATCGATGGCTGCAGTCATCGCGAACGAACCTTTGCCATCCAGGACGAGCGAACCATTTTCGACACG
>JALORD010000356.1 GCA_025459145.1 Pirellulaceae bacterium
AAGCGTGTTTCGCTCGCCTACGGCCAGGGTATTGCTCGTTCCATCGGTAAAGTCGGCGAAAGTCACGCGGCTATTGCCGTAGAAGACGCCCGTATTTGCCGTGCGCCCCACCACGTCGCGATGACCCGCAACGCCCGGATAGTTGCTCAGGCCGACCAGCGTGCCGGGGACCGCCGATTGGCCAGCCGCCGCGAAACCAAGTCCGCCATTAAAGTTGCGATTGTTGTGTACCAGACCGCTGCCGTTATAGCCGCTGTCGCTGGGGCAGATGAAAACCTTCAGCACGGTCTTGGTGTGCTGCAGGACCGGTCCGGGATTGGCAACGAGTTGGCTATAGAGCGTGCCGCGCGTCACGCCGAGCTGGTCATGCAGCGGAGCCTGTTCGACATACGGCAGGAGCAACGCTGACCAGCCCCAGCTTTCCTGGAGGTCGACGCCGCTATCCATATAGCCGGGCGGAAACGACCCGAGCGAATCGTGATAGTTGTGCAGACCCAGGCCGATCTGCTTCAGATTATTTGCGCACGAACTGCGGCGAGCCGCTTCGCGGGCGGACTGAACGGCGGGCAGGAGCAGCGCGACGAGGACGCCAATAATGGCGATGACGACGAGCAATTCGACCAGCGTAAAGCCAGTCCGTTGGCCTAAAGAACGGGACATGTTTCGATCCTTGGAAATCTTTTTGTCAGGTTGGGGATTAACGCGAGTCCGCTGCGCGGCAAGTGTAGGCGCGCAGCGGCATTGCACCGCGAACGAAAATGAGGATGACGGCTGACTACCGCGCACTTACGCGGGACGAGGAGTCGCCGTGGAGCTACCGGAGTCCGGCCGGCGCGGGGCCATCGGCAGCACGTGCAGCCGATCGACGATTTGCCTGACGCCCGCCACTCGGCGAGCGGCGACGCCGAGCAGCTGCCGTTCGTAGAAAGTCGGGGCCGTGCCGGCGAGCGTGATGACGCCATCGCGCGCTTCGATGGCCACATCGTGGCTGGCGCGAAACAGGCGTTGCTGCAAATACAGGCTTACGCGGGTTGCCAACTCGAAATCGGCGGCGGAGGGGCGTAAAGGCGCAGCCTGATCAGCGCGGCGGCCAATCGGGGAAATGGGTTGGTGCGAGGGCAGAAGCGACAGAGCAGACATGGGTTCGATTCCTCTCAAACAGTGCGAAACGATTGGGTGGATGCGTCGCGAGGGAAGTGCCAGGACAACAACAGCGGACCATGGCTTCATCCTTTCAAATTGGGGTAACGGGCACACAATGTGAAAGCAATCGTCGTGCCGATTGTATCTGGCGTGCCGCAAGACTTTTATGGATAAGGAGTTACGTGACTTTTCGGCAATCGCCAGGAATTGAACTATCAAATACGGTAGTCTACATCCAGCAAATAACACGGCATTCCATTAAATAACACGGAAATAAAATGACAAGCGACGGGCTTTTGTTGGCGATTTGGCGGGAGGCGTGCCGGCACATTGAAATCGCCGAGTCCACGGCGACGTTGGCCCCGATGTTGGCGGAGCATCTCCCGCTCGACGCACTGCTTGTGCGGCGGTTTGATTCCGCTTCAGCGGCGATCGAGACGGTGGCGGCCGGCGGCCGGCGTGATTCCGTTGCCGCAGTGAAGCGTACGGAGGTCTCCCCGGCGCCGATGAACCGTCTGCTGGCCTGGGCTCGGAGCGGACAACTTGCCGAAAGCACCGCTACTTCGCGCCGCGGCGAATTGGCCCTGCTCGTTCCGCCCCAACTCGGGGGAGCCGCCGTGGCGGGACCACTCAGTGGACCTGACGGTCCGGCCGGCGTGCTTGTGCTGACGTCGGAGCACAGGTCGTTTCAGCCACACGATTTACAACTGATCGCGCAACTCCTGGAGCCGTTTAGCGTGGCGCTTGAGAATGACCGCCGCATCTTGGAATTGGCGGCACTGCGCGCCGCCGCCGAAGCCGACCGGCGAACGCTGCTCTCCCGACTGGGGCGCGAGACAATGGCCGAGCCGATCGTCGGAGCCGACTCGGGATTGCGGCATGTGATGCAGCGCGTCGAACTCGTGGCCCAATCGGACGTGCCAGTACTGATCCTGGGCGAGACGGGGACCGGCAAAGAGGTCGTCTCCCGGGCGATTCATACCCGCTCGGCCCGGGCGGCGGCGCCGTTCATTCGCGTGAATTGCGGAGCGATCCCGCCCGAACTGATCGATTCACAGCTGTTCGGCCACGAGCGGGGTTCGTTCACCGGCGCTGCCGAAACGCGGGCGGGCTGGTTCGAGCGGGCCGATCATGGCACGCTGTTTCTCGACGAAATTGGCGAATTACCACTGGCGGCGCAAGTCCGCCTGCTGCGCGTTTTGCAGGACGGCTACATCGAACGGGTCGGTGGCAAGCAGCCCTTGCGGGTCGATGTGCGGATCGTCGCCGCCACCCACCGCGACCTGGCGTCGATGGTCAAGGAGCGAACGTTCCGCGAGGATTTGTGGTACCGGATCAACGTCTTTCCGCTGCTGTTGCCGCGGCTCTCGGAGCGGATCGAGGACATTCCCGCGCTCGCGAGGCACTTTGCCCAGCGAGCCGCTCATCGCTTTGGCCTCGCGCCCGTCGAGCCCACCCCGAGTGATTTGCAGCTGCTGATCAATTACCCTTGGCCCGGGAACATTCGCGAGCTAGGCGCTGTCATCGACCGCGCGGCGATCCTGGGGGCCGGCCAGCGGCTCGACGTGGCGACCGCCCTCGGGCAGGGTTCGCCCGCCGCCGCGCCGGCCAGCATTTCTCCGAGCACGCTTCCCACACTCTATGAAGTGATCCCTGATCCTCCGCAGCTGCATTCGGCCACGATTTCGGCTTCTGCTGACGGCCCGCTTGCGACACTCGACGAGGCAATGAAGCGGCACATCATTCGCGCGCTCGTCGCCACCGCGGGCCGCATCGAAGGGCGGCAAGGAACTGCCGCCCTCCTGGGAATCAATCCCCACACTCTGCGCGCGCGAATGCGAAAACTGGGGATCGCCTGGGCTGGGTATCGGGGTTCAGCCTAGGTACATCCGCGCTACGCCTTCGCCCGCTTCCGCGCGGTCTTCTTGCGCGGCGTTTTCTTCCTCGCAGTTTTCTTCACGGGTTTCTTCACTGGGCGCGGGCGGCCGGTGACGGGCGGTTTGCGGCCGGCGGTCGCGCGGGGGACCGCCTGCGCGAGCGAGAGCGGCACCTCCTCTTTCAGGACCGCGGTGGGGCCCGCCACTTGAGGATTCTGGGCGTGCCCCATGTTCGCGACTTCGCGGACCGCCCGGTCGAACAGTTCCTGGAACGAGAGCGACTCCCGCCCGGCTCGAGCCATCCGCAGCGACTTGACGATCGCGTACGTGAACACGCCGTACGACTGGCTCCCCGCCAGGTATTCCTCGGCCAGTTCCGCCTCGGCGCACGCTTCGAACAGCACCGGCAGATACGGGCCCTTGTGGCCGTACTCCTTGGTCGACCGGCTGAACTCCGCGGCGGTCATCTGCCGCAAGGGAATCGCCCGGCCCAGGCGATAGACCGAACCGGTTTCGCCCGTGAACTCCTCGCGCGCCGCGAACGCCGGGCTGACATTGTCGAGCTTCCGCGGTTCCCACACGCCGGCGACCGCGTTCCACTGCAGCATCCGGTGGCGGATGTCGTCGGGGGGCGTGAGTCCGCGGACCGAGATTCCGCCGCGGGCCAGGCCTCCGGAATGGCAACAATCGAGGATGGCCAGGAAGTAACTGTCGTAGGGAAGCTGCGTGTACGTCTGGTGCAGCCAGTCGTCGGTGATCGCCCGCTCCAGGCTCCAGTCGAAATCGTGCGGACAGAGGCACTCGTCGATGTGGTCGACCTCGTCCTTCCAGCCATAAGCGGGGATCTGAGCCCCGTGGCCGCTGTAGTGCAAGATGCGGACGTCGCCCGGACCGACATCCTCGAGCAGCCAGCCAATCCGTTCGCGGATTCCATCGGCGGTGGCCCGCTCGTCGAGCAGCAGGCGGATTTCCGAGGCGTCGAAACCCGTTTCCTGTAAGGCGGCGCTCATCAGGTAAGCGTCGTTCACGCAGCCCGAGAGGTCGGATACGGCGTTGCCGCCGTACTTGTTGATTCCCACGATCAGGGCGCGATGCTTCGGCGTGCGGAGCGCGCGGGTCGTCCCTTCCAAGACTCGCAGCGTGCGAGTGGCGGCCCGCTGCGGCGCGGCCAGCGCCCGCCAGACGATCGCCGTTTCGTCGTCGGCCAGGTAGCCCACGGCGTCATGTTCGCTCGTCGCCTCGGGAACGTTCTGCCGGATGACGACTTGCTGAAACTTGTCGTCGCTTACGGCGATCGGCGTCGTGAACACCTGATCGGCCGGGTTGTAGACGTGGAACCACCGCTTCACCGGCGGCATCATCAGATAGCCGCCGTAGACGCTCCGGACCGAGGGATGGCCGATCTGCGAACCGATCGAGAGGAACGTCAGGTTCTTGACGAGCTCCCGCTCCGACGCGGACTTTACATGCTGCAGCAGGTCGTAGCTGACGAGCGATCCCAGGCTGTGCCCTAAGAGGACATCGGGCTTTTTGTCTTTGATCGCATCCCAGACGAGGCCGCGGAGCTTTTTCCGCAGCGGCTCGTTGCTGACCCACTTGGCGACCATGCCGGCATAGTACCGGCGAAACTGGCTCAGCCGATCGAAGACGCCCCGCTGGTTTACGCGGTCCCGGAGCCCGTTCCAGAACCAGCTACCCAGCAGTTGCCCGAACGCGGCTGTCCACTCGACATCTTCGACTTCGTCAAACACCTGGTCGTGCATCACGAACTCGATCTCGATACCAGCCGCCTGATTCTGCATTTGCACAGATTTCAGGATGGCGTCTCTCCAACGCGGCTGCCACGACAAGTCGTCCTGATGGTTCCCAATTCCGTGGACGGCCACGATCTTGAGCGATGCTGGCATGGAAAAGGCTCCTCCAAAGAAGTAGTCTGGACATCGAAAAAATACCGCGACTCCCTCGACGGTGCCAGCTCTCTCCTTATTTTTTGGGAAAATCGTTCTCGATCATGACGATTTTGCCAAATAACGCAGGGCTATCCTACTTCCAAAGAGTGGCACCCTATGGCTTGGTTAGAACCAACCACTTCGTCGCCGCCGGATAGTTGCATCCCCTTGGCACAGCCCTCGATAATGGGCCAGCGGTGTGGGGATTAACATTTCGACCTCGCGTTGATCCGTGGACGCGACGCTTTGGGGGGAGAGAGGAACCGGTGTCGAGCGCTTCGCTGCAAGAGATCGTCTGCTGCATTGGCCAGCCGGTGGCCGGCAACCCAACGCAGTACATGATGGAAAAGGCGTTTGTCGCGGCGGGTCTCGACTGGCGGTATCTGACGCTCGAAGTTCCGCCCGAAAAGCTGGCCGACGCCGTCTGCGGCCTGCGGGCCCTGGGCTTCAAGGGGGCGAATTTCACGATCCCACACAAGGTAGCGGTGATTCCGCTGCTCGACGAATTGAGCCCGGCTGCCGAGATGATGGGAGCGGTCAACTGCGTCAATCGCGTGGGGGATAAACTTGTTGGCGAGAACACCGACGGCAAGGGATTCGTCCAGTCGCTCCGCGAGTTCGGCGAACTGACAGGCAAGCGGGTCGTCGTTCTCGGTGCGGGGGGGGCGGCTCGGGCAATTGCCGTGGAGCTCGGACTATCCGGCGTCGGCGAGATCACAATCGTCAACCGCTCGGCGATCCG
>JALORD010000357.1 GCA_025459145.1 Pirellulaceae bacterium
GGTCGTCGTCCTCGCCACCGTCGGTCTGATCGATCGGATAACGGCCCGCCTCTTCCGCCGGAATCGAACGGCACCACTCGCCGATCCCCTCGGGCAGGTTCGCGGCCTTCGGGGCCGACTGGGCGAGCTTCCGGCCAGGATGTTCGGCATACGGCTCCATGCAGCTGCTCGGAGCGTGGACAATCGTCACGCCCTGCTTGCGGGCCGCTTCAAGCACCGCATTCATCCGCGGAGCCAGCTCCACCGCCCGCCGCACGGCATTGAGGCAGTGGTGCGAATCCCACATGTCGCAGACGATGATCGCCGTCTCGCTCGGCGACCAGGATTCCTCGACCTCCCGCACGATCCAATTTCGATTCTCCGGCGGCTGAGCGCGGGAGCGCTTGACAACCTTGATCGGCTCGGCGGCTGCGGCATCCTTGACCAACGCGATCGGACTGATGGCGAACAGCCCGCAGAACATCGCTGCACGCCAAATACTAAGAGTCATCAGTCTACGGTATATCCGACTATGCATCCGATTTTCTCCAATGCGTAATGATCCGCCGCTGCCGTTACGGTAACACTCGGCGATGTGCCCTGCCAGCAAGGAGTCGCGAATCACCTTTCGCCGCGATAAATCAACGTCGACTCGTCTTGAAATCGAAGTGGCATTCGCGTGAGCCAAGGAATGGCGGCACCACGGCGGTGTCACGACAGTTCATCGAGCGGGAGTCTGGAAAGCGATCCTGCGTCGTCCTCATTCTCGTCGCGAAATGCGGCGATGTGAATTGTTATTAGCTCGTCCATGATTTGTTCGTCGGACAGTCCTCGCTCGCGCATCTCTGGCACCGGTCCGCACGCTTCGACGGTCCATCCCCGGCCAGCTTGCGCTGCGAGTATCCGCTCGCTCGCATCGACAATTCCGCACGCAAAACAGGCCAGCGAAAACCCGTCGAGAAAGTTCTGGCACGATTCGACCGTGAAGGGGTCCAGGTACATTGCCTTCCGCTCGCGGACTGCTTCGAGAAGCGAGACATTGAGGGTGATCTCGTTTCGCGGACCGTTGCTGGGCACTTCGCGGCTCCAATACGCACGCCGATGGGGAGAGTCGACGATGGTCTCGTCATTCCGACTCGATTAATGCCGCTAATCGCTTGCGCCAATAGTCCGGATCGTGGCGAATCTCGTGCATCAGGCGGCAGGCGCTGCCGCGCGGCGGCTTATGACCCTGTTCCCAATCCTGGACAGCGCTCGCGCTGACTCCGAGGAATTGGGCAAAGATCGCCTGGCTTGCGCCGAGCAGTTGGCGAGTGGACCTTACCTCTTCGGAAGTGCAGGTCGGAAGGGGCATGCTTCGCTTGAGCGTGCGCACGGTGACTAGAGCGGCCAGAGGAGTCTCCGCCGGATTCGATTCGAGCGTTTGAACGAATCGCGTCAGGCGGTCAACGATCTCGCTGCCGACCGACGATTGCCGACCTGAATTGACGGGCTTGGGCTTTCGTCCAGAACCAACTTTTTTTACGGATCGTTTCGGCGTTCCAGCCATTTCTCGGTCCTCTCCAGGTATCGTCGTATGGCCGCGCGTTCGGCGGCGTTCAAATCGGCTTTCCTCGTTTTGGGATATGCCATGACCAGCAGAATCAGGAAGTATTTCGGCCAGTAGCAATAGCAGACGCGAATCCCACCGCTCTTGCCCTGAGGAAACGCAGGCGGGGAAAAACGCAGTTTGCGGAGCCCTCCCGTTCCAACGATCAAGTCTCCTTTCACGGGAGAGGCCATCAGCTCCCACTGAAGCGCGAGCAAATCGTGCTCGACATCGAGTCCCAGGGACAGCCAGTCTGCACGAAATTCATCGAGTTCGACGAAATGCAAGAACTGGCTGGGAGTCAATCCTTGCACGCTGATCATGGCTTGCCGACTCGCACTACTTGGCAACCTGTCCGCCACACCAACTATACCGCCTAGCGGTATAAATGGCAAACTACAATATGTCTCGAGTCGGACCAACTAACCCGGCTTTCGCCCCGCCTTTTCCTCCGCCGCACTGGGCCGCAGGTACTGCGGCATGAGTTTCCAGAGGTCGTCGCGGCGGCCGCGCTCGTAGTCGCGGTGGGCGAGCTGGCCGACCGCTGCGGCAGTGGGTTCCCGGAGTTCGGCCGGAGCGACAAGGACGTCGGCGGAAACCTTGTCCACGAATCGCGCGAGGCCGGGGCCGCTGACGAGTGTGCCGGGCTGGAGGCTTGCTAGCCACTCGCCCGCCGGGACAATCTCGTTCTCGCCGATCCGGACGGCCTCTCCCGCCTCCAGGCGAAACCGGGCCAGGAACAACTCCTTCCGCTGGGCGTCGACGACGACATGCAGTTCTTGAGCGGGAGCGGGAGAATGTTCCCCGGCTACCTGCAGCGCAATCACCTCCAGGGTATCGACCCCCAGGCACTCGCACCCCACGGCGTAGGCCAGCGTCTTGGCCGTCGTCACTCCGACGCGCAGGCCGGTGAACGAGCCGGGGCCGATGGTGGTCGCCACGAGGCCGAGTTCCGCCGGCTTGACCCCGGCTGTCCGCAAGAGCTCGTCGATCGCCGGGGCGAGCGACTGGGCCGAGCGGCGGTCAGCCGGCAGGACAACCTGTGTCACTAGCGACCGATTGGACAGGAGCGCGACCGATCCAGCCTGTGCCGAAGTTTCAATCGCCAGAATCAGCACTTGGGTTTGCTCCCTACATTTGGCGGGTTGCCGCGGCCGTCCGAAAGCGGATTACCTTGACCAAACCCTATACCAGTCCTAGACTTGGCTGTTTGCTCGCCATCGTCTTGCGGGGTCGCGCCAGAGCTCTGGTCCCCCTTTCTGTTTCGTTCCGTTTGGTACCAGAGATCGTTGCGTGAAGCGGGCCCTCATCAGTGATATTCACGCCAACCTGGACGCGCTCCTGGTGGTACTGGCGGACATTCGCGCCCAAGGGATTCGCGAAACGTACTGCCTGGGGGACATTGTGGGCTACGGCCCCAATCCGTGCGAGTGCCTCGACGAGGTGATCTCCCGCTGCAAGGTGACGATCCTGGGAAATCACGATCAGGCGACGCTGTTCGATCCCGATGGTTTTAACCCGATCGCTCTGAAGGCGGTCTACTGGACTCGCGATCAGCTCGAGCGGGGGCCCGGCACTCCCAGCCAGAAGAATCGCCGCTGGGATTTTCTCGGTGAGTTGCACCGGACGCACAGCGAGGGAGACCATCTGTTCGTGCATGGTTCGCCGCGCGAACCGACGAACGAATACGTCTTTCCCGAAGACATCTACAACCAGCGGAAGATGGACGCCCTGTTCGGGCGGATTCAGAAGTATTGCTTTCAGGGGCACACGCACCTGCCCGGCATCTTCACGCTCGATTATCGCTTCATCACGCCCGAAGACTGCGGCTATCAGTACCGCCTGACCGACCAGAAAGTGCTCGTCAATGTGGGGAGCGTCGGACAGCCGCGAGACGGCGACCCGCGGGCCTGCTACGTCATCCTGGAAGACGATCTGGTGATCTTCCGCCGGCTGGAATACCCAGTCGAAGAAACGCGGCGCAAAATCTACGCCGAACCCGAGCTCGACAATGCCCTCGGCGACCGGCTGCTGGCCGGGCGGTAGTGTTTCGCTAAGCGGGCACCCCTTTTAGCAGCCGGAGTGCCTGCTGCAGATTGCGCCGCCGTCCAGCGAATTCGCAGGAGAAAGGCGGCCTCCGGCAATTGCGGCGCGATGCCGCGCAAGCGCTCTGGGGAAAAGCAGATGTGGGCAGTGCCGTGTAGTTGGCGCCGACGATATAAACGGGACGTCTCGAAATCGTCCTTTGGCACACCTGGTACTCTATGCCCCTCAGCACCGAAAGCGTCAAAACTCTCGACTTGGTCAAAAAGTCTGGCAAGCCCTGCAAATTCGTGATGGTGAACAAGGGGGCGGACGTTGTCAGCGTCGTCGTCTACCGTAAAGGCTCGGAGGATGGGCGGATTCGCGAGGCCAAAGAGGCGGGGAGCGGCAACGTCTCGTGCGGAGTAGTGGACGGGAAAGGGGCGGACCTGTCGTTCAAGCTGCTGCGATCGGACGGCTACAACAATCCGCCGGTAAAGAACACCGCGCTCAAGGAGTTCTTGAACAAGGGCAACGATCTGAAGACCAAGCCGTCGATCGAAATCGTCGACCAGCTGCCCGCCGTCGAGATGGAAGCCGACCTCCAGCCGCAGCGGCCCACGCAGACCGCGCCGCAAGTCCAGCCCAATCCCAACACGCAGGGCAACCAGACTCCCGGCAAACAGCAGCCGCAGCCACCGTACAAGTATCGCACGGCAGACGAATGGAAAGCTGCCCTGGCGGCCATTCAGCAGGCGAAAGACCTGCCCACGAAAATGCAACTCTTGACCCAGGCGGCGCAGCTCTGCCGGGACGAGACGAGCCAGGTGCAGGGCGAGCTGAAGAACGATCCCAACTCGACGACCGCCAAGTCGCAGAGCATTTCGCTCGGCAAAGTTGCCGACATTCTGAAGAAGCTCGCGCCGACGCTGCCGCAGGCGCCGCTCTCGCCGCCGCAGCAGAAGCTGAAACAAGTCCAGACCGAGCGGGGCAGCATCCAGAAGGAACTCGCGCTCGTTGCGAGCAGGGTCAACGAGAAGCGGCAGTTTCTCGATGAGCAGAAGATCGCGGCGGTCCTCCAGGAATGCGAAACCGATGCCAACAGCGACTTCGGTCAGATTGTGAGCCTGCTCGATCTGAAACTCATGACGCGGCCGAAAGCAAAGGGCTCATCGAAGCCAAGCAGAAGGCCACCGCCTATATCAAGGAGCACAAGGATCCGCTGGTGGGGAGCCTTCCGTCGCGTGTGAAGAAACGCCGGCAGTACTGCGAACAGTACATCAAGCAGATCGACGACTACATCGTCTTCATCGGCAAGAAACACGAAGCCGCTCTCGACCTGTGCCAGAAATACTCCCAGAAGGCCAAGTCGGGCGAATACGCGTCGCCCGAGATGACGCTGACGCTCCAGAACATGCTGAGCGAACCGCTGCTTACCGACGAGGCCAAGTTCGAAATCCGCCAGACGATCGAGCTGCTCTCGGCCGAGATGCAGAAGCAGGGATTCGACCTGCTCGCCAAGTCGCCGAACCTGACCGAAAAGGAGCGGCTGGAGATCATGGAGGCCTACGGCTGCGGCAGCAAGCCCAGCGGCGGAACGTCAGACGTCAAGCTGCTGAAGAGCAAGGCCGACGGCGATATCGAATTCGCCTTGAAATCGGCGGCTCAGGAGAGCGAACAGGCGCTCGAGCAACTGGGTCTCCCCAATGGAGCGTGCGCGATCCGCGAGGACGTCTCATCGACCGTCTACCAGAAATTTACGGAGCTGTCGGGGATCGATCTCGGCTTCCCCAAGTCGGAGGTGGCCCAGTTGAACGGCCAGACCTTTGCGAAGATCGAAGGAATCAAGGGCAAGATGGCCGACGGGGAAGGCATCAACGATATCAAACGCGAAATCGAGTCCGCCGAAGCGTTAAAGGACAAACTCGTCGAGCGAAAGCGGCCCGCCGAGGAAGTGCAGAGAGTGGACGTGCAGCTTCAAAAGCTGCAGGCCAAGCTGGCTGCGGCCAAGCAAGATATGGAGAGCGTCCCCGATCAGGTCAGTAGCGAGAGCATGGGCAAGGTGCTCATGTCGACGATTCTCACTGGCCAGTGGGACTGCAAATGGGGCAACTTGATCGTCGATGGCAGCACGGCCCGTCCGATCGATGCCGGTGCCGCCCTGCCCACACTGCAGACGATCGCCGGGTTTCTGACCAGCGATCGCCAGAGCGTTCACCAAATGCCGGCACTGGAGCAACTGCTCACGTACCCGATCGGTCATTCCAAGGCTTTTCAGGATCTGCCGATCGCCAATCAGCCGGTCGACCCAACCATGGTCGCCGAAATGCTCAAGCTCAACCCGGACGTACTGGTCCAAGCGGCCAAAGACCGCCGCGATCAGGTGCTGCGCGACAATCCCACGCTGGGAGGTGGAAAGCCGGTGCTCGAGGATCTGTCGCTGATGGTGATGAAAGACTCGATCACCGGGGCCCAAGCGATCCTGCGGAGCAAGCCGGGAATGACGCTCAAAGAGTTCGTCGTCGCCTGGTCCGCCTGGTTCAAGAATTGGGCCGCCGGCTTTTATCAGCAGCACGCCCCGCAGGCGGTTTAGGCGCGTACTGTGTAGGCTCGCGGATCATCCCAGTGTGGTCCGATCCGCCCCGGTCGGACCGGCGCGGCGGGAGCCTCGTTCGGTTGTTCGAGTCTACTTGTTCGTGACGTTCGCACCCGGCCCGGTCTGATGGGGGACCATGGGACCACGCTGCGTCAGCACGATTTAGCGGGCCCAGGGACCATCGGCCGGGCGGGGGAATTCGAAGACCTGCTCGCGCGTCCACTCGAGCAGGTGCAGTCCGTTGGTCCGTCGGGATGCACTCCGGGATCAGGTTTGGTCCCGGCTGTGGGGTGGGTGGAAGGTGGGGTAGTCGGCAGTGCTCAGGTTGCTATAACCCAACCGCAGGAGGAATTCGCTTGCGGGGACTGTCGCCGGAACAACTCGGGATCATGCTGGTGGCGCTGGCGCTCTTGATCGGCGCGGCCCGCATCCTCGGGGAACTTGCGCGGCGGCTGCATCAGCCGGCGATCCTGGGAGAGCTTCTCGCGGGGGTAATCCTGGGGCCGACGGTGCTGGGCGCGCTCGCGCCCCAGGTTCAAGCGATGCTCTTTCCCGCGAGCGGGCCGAATGCGACCGTCCTGGAAGGGATCGGTTCGCTGGCGATTGTCCTCTTTCTGCTGGTGGCGGGGATGGAGGTCGATCTGTCGATCGTCTGGCGGCAGGGACGCACCGCGCTCAAGGTCGGCACGCTGGGAACGCTGATTCCGTTCGCCATCGGTCTGGGAGGAGCGGCGCTCATGCCGACCGCCCTGGGGCGGCAAGTCGATGCCGACCCTTTGATATTCGTCCTGTTCCTGGCGACTGCGGTGGCGATTTCTGCGCTTCCCGTAATCGCCAAGACTCTGATGGACCTTGACCTCTATCGGACCGATCTGGGCATGGTGGTCGTCAGCGCGGCGATTTTCAACGACCTGCTCGGCTGGACCACTTTTGCTGTGATCTTGGGACTTCTGGGAAGCTCCAGCGCTGGCCTCGGAATCGGAACGACGCTGGTGCTGACCGGCCTCTATGCCGGTCTCATGCTGACTGTCGGGCGGTGGCTGATGCACCGGGCGATCCCCTTCCTGCAGGCGTACACGCATTATCCCGGCGGAGTTCTCGGGTTCGCCGTCACGATCGGCCTCTTGGGCGCGGCGTTCACCGAGTTCATCGGCATTCACGCCGTCTTCGGAGCGTTTATCGCGGGAGTCGCTTTGGGCGATTCTTCGCACCTGTCGGAGCGGACGCGCGTGATGATCGACGAGTTCGTCTCGTTCATCTTCGCACCGGTTTTCTTTGCGAGCATCGGCCTCAAGGTGAACTTCATCACGCATTTCGATGTGTCGGTCGTGCTGCTCATTCTCGGCCTCACGATCGGCGGCAAGTTGCTCGGCGCGGTGGCTGGCGCGCGGTGGGGCGGCTTCGCCAGCCGTGAGAGGTGGGCGGTCGGCTACGCCATGATCGCCACCGGCGCGATGGGAATCATCTTGGGGACGATGGCGCTGGAAGCCGGCATTATCCGCCAGCGGCTGTTCGTCGCCATCGTGGTGACGGCGATCGTCACGTCCGGGCTTAGCGGTCCGCTGATACGCCGGACTCTGGCCGCGCGGCGGCCGCAGCGGCTCTTAGGCCTGCTCACGCCGCAGCTATTTGTCCGCAATTTGAGCGCGGAGACGAGTCGGCAGGCAATTCGGGAGCTGGCCCAAGCGGCCGCGCAGCACGCCGGGCTCGATTCCGAGCGGATTGAGCAACTCGCCTGGGAACGAGAATTGACTGCGGCGACCGGGATCGGGCACGGCGTCGCCATCCCGCATGCTCGGCTGAACGACGTGCGCCAGCCGGTCATCGCCCTCGGAATTTCCGAGGCGGGGGTGCCGTTCGACGCCCCCGACGGACGGCCGGCGCATGTCGTGTTTCTCCTGGTCACGCCGCGGGACGATCCGTCCGTTCAGCTCGACCTTTCGGCCGAAATCGCCCACATTTTCCGCGACGCCCACAACCTGGAGCGGGTGCTGCGGGCGGCAAACTACACGGAATTGCGGGCAGCGCTCATCCGCGGAGCGACAAAGAGCTAGGCGACTTACGGTCGCGGCCGATTCAAGTTGTCCGCTCCGGGACCAGGTTTGGTCCCGGCTAATGACGGCCGCAGGCGGTTGTCCACTACGCGCCGCAGGCGACGCCGAAGATTTCGGCGGCGGTGGTGACTCCCTTGAGGAAATGCAGTTCCTGGGGGTCGAGCGTGTAGGGACGCAGTTCTTCGGCGGCGAGCCACTCGCCGAAGTAGTGGTCGTAGCAGCGCGGGCGATGCTGGTCGATGTGGGCGAAATTGAGCTGCAGGGCGACAGCTGGGCGGTCTTCAACGTGCGGGCACTCGGCTACGCGGTCGGTCAGCGGTTCGAAGCCCAGGTAGTGAGCGTAGAACTTGGCATGCCGCGGGTGGACGGTGATGAGCAGCGTGTCGATTCCCTCGCCGCGGGCAAACTGGGCCATGAGGCGGGTCAGCTCGCGGAACGACGAGAGGAATCGCTTGCTGTCGCGCCGCCGATCGGCCAGGCATGACACTTCGGCCACATTGCGGCCGGCCCGGCGCAGCTCATCGACTTCCTCGCGAAACATGACGTCCATAGGAACGCCCAGTTCGCCATCGCCGATCAGGCTGACCGTCGAGACGACTTCGCGCTGGAGCATGCCGACGAAGATGTGCGAGGTGGACTGGATTTGATACGGGGTCACCCGCATGCCGGTCTCGGTCGGATGACCGAGTCCCGCTCGCACGTAAGCATCGTGAATCAGGCGGAAGGCCCCCATCCGTTCGGCAGATTGGCGGGCCAGGCGATAGTCCAGTCCGGTTTGAGATTCGGGCTCGACCGAAGCGCGCCGCAGGGTCTGTGCGGCCGTGGCTACGGCAGACATGATGGCCTCAAGCGCGGCAGCTGGACGAAGGGGGGCCAGTCGCCGGCGGTTGGGTGTCGGGGTCTTGGACTCCGTCCGACCCTGGGGTTCGACTAGGTAACCGACAGGCTGCAGGTTGGAATTTCGGCCTTCCGAACGAGTGACGAGGTGAACGTTGCTGACACGCCTGCTAAGCGGCTGACGAGGAGGAGCAGACGTGCTTCTGGGACCGAAATGCCAGGAACCTGGCGGTCCTTGAAGCCTATGTCGTATTGCGGTGAGTGTCAAAGTTAGGGACTCATTTTGTACGCCTGGCCTCCTGCTGCGGACTATCGGCAGCATGCTGTCAGACGATTCACGAGGAATGAGACACGTCGCGGCAAACCCGCAGCCGCGAACTTCGGGAGATCCCCACCAATTGCGACATGTGCTACGAACCGTCCCTGGTTAGTGGCGATCGGCCGGTGGGTCAAGAGGAGTTTGACGGAAAAGTCAACTTGTCCTTCCTATCTTGTGCCCGCTCCGTATGTCAATAAAATTGCGGGAGGCTGAGGAAGAATTGCGACAAACCGCGTGTGAGTTGCTAGCTTTTCAGCGAAAGTCCGGTAATTGCCGCAACTCCTCTGCGGATGCTGTCAAATACTTTACGGATTTCTCCGAGTGATCTAGGCTTGCGGATTGATTTGCTGTACTTACCCGCTTCGGTGGCCTGCTAGAGGGGGGCAGCCGTTTGGCCGCGATAGGGGCCAAGGGGCGACGGGGGGAACAGCCGCCTGCGAACGAACTCTCGTCCACGCCTCGTTCTGGTAGCTCGCCGGCATGTCACTTAGCCTGATCGCCATCAAAACGCTCTGCGCCGACCGCGGAAAGCTCCTGGCTGCCGTTGTGGGGGTCGCGTTTTCGGTGGTGCTGGTCAATGTGCAGGTCGGGCTGTATCTGGGGCTGATTCGCAAGGCGGGGATTCTGGTCGACCACTCCGAGGCGGACATCTGGGTCGGGCACCAGAACATGCACAATGTGGATTTTCCCCGCGATATTCCGCGTCGGTGGCAGCACCGGGTGGCGGCGGCGCCGGGCGTGGCCCGGGTCGAGCCGTACCTGATCGGCTTTTCGTCGATGACCTTGCCCAGCGGCGGGTTTGAAGACGTCGTGGTCGTGGGCCTCGAAGAAGATGCCCAGATGGGGCTCCCGTGGAATATCGACTCCGGCACTTGGGATTCAGTCCGGCAGGCTGATGCTGTGGTGGTCGACGCGTTTGATGCCGACAAGCTGGAAGATCCGTCGGTGGGCGATGTGCGCGAGATTGGCTATCAGAAGGTCCGCGTGGCCGACAAAAGCCGG
>JALORD010000358.1 GCA_025459145.1 Pirellulaceae bacterium
CGACGAGCGGCCCGCGCGTCGTCGAGCAGCCCCGGGATGGTCGGAGTCCCTTCGCTTCGCCCGTAACCGCGATAGTCGAAGAGCAGCACCGACGCGGCGCAGTGGTCGTGCAGCCAGGCCGCCAGCGGCGCGCGATGGGTCAGGTTGCCGGCATTACCGTGGACGATCAAGATCTCGCATCGCGCTCTGGGATGTGGGAGCAGCCAGCCGTGCAGCCGCAGACCATCGGCCGAGCGGAACCAGCAATCTTCGAACCGCGTGTCGGCGAGCTGCCAGTTGCCTTGAGGGAACTTGGCCGGCAAAAGCGAAAAGAACTCGTCGGGAGCGCGAACCGTTGATCGGAGGGTTTGCGTGCGCAGCATTTCGCGCTGCTCGGCGGCCAACTGCCGAGCTGCGGCTAGTTCTGCATCGAGAGCCGCGATTCGAGTCTCTCGCTTCCGCCCGGCGTCCGCAGATTGCGCAAGTTCAACGGCCAGCCAGACGACGGCGATGCCGCACGAGACAAATCCCAGGCTCGTCAGTATCCACCAGCGACCCATGAACCGTGCTCGAGATGCGGAAAAGCCCCTCCGCCAATCATCGCTTGTCGCGATTGCGAGTGTCAAATGAGTTGCGGACGTCTCACTCCGCCGGCCCATCATCCGCTGCCGATTCCCACGGATTCGTCCAACTCCCCCATCGCTCGAGATACGCGGCGAAGACGGGGATTTGGCTGGTGCGGGCTTCGAGCCACGACTTGGCGTGGGCGACCAATTGTTGTTCGCGGTCGAGCGTGAGTTGGCCCATCAGGACCATCGCCCGTAAAAACACGAAGTACGTGTCCAGCACATCGCAGCGGCAGTAGTCGTTGATCTCGGCCAGCCGCCCTTCGTTCCAGAGGTCCTGCACCATGTATCCCTGCACGTCCATCTTGCCCGGCTTGCCGAGCAGATTGGCCGCCAGGTTGAGCCCGCCATTGAACCGCGACGCGCCGTGGTTGGTCAGCACATCGTGCAAATCGAGATGCGCCTCGCTGTTGTACCGGTTGCGGGGCTGTTCGTAAGCCTTCGTTCCGCTGAACCAGCCGGGGAGCGAGAGGCCAAACCGAAACGCCGCCAGTTCCAGGAGCGGTACGTCGAACGTCCGGCCGTTAAAGCTGACGAGCGTCGGCCGGCGATACGCTTCCCAGCCCCGCCAGAAATGTTCGGTAATCACGTGCGGCCGAAACTCGGGCTCGTCGAGGGCCACCAGGTCCACGAGCGAGAAGTCCGCAGCGACCTTCGCCACCACGACCGAGACCGGCACCTGAAACGTGTACGGAATGAAATCCGTCTCGTACTTCGCGAGCAATTCGTCGCGATATCGCCGCACGGCTGCTGCCGGCTCGATCTGTTCGCCCGGATATCGCAGCTTCGCCACAAGCGCCGCGTCGGCGACGCTTTCCAGATCGAACACCAGATACCGGACCGAGGACTTGCTCACAGGGAGCAGAGTAGCACAGCGGTCGGCATGGGGGGACCGGGGAAGGCAGCTGGGAACAGAATCGCGTCGTTCCCAGCACTCTTCACCAGCCACCAGCACCAGCCACTCACGCTCCGCCAAAACCTTCCGCAGGCCAATCGATTGTCTGGGCCCGGCCGAAGTAGTCGCCTTGGCCCAGCTTGCAGCCGAGCGAGTTGCAGGTCTGCGCTTCGTTCTCGGTATGCACGCCGTCGGCGATCAGGGCGACGCCAATCTCGTTCGCCGCCTCGACGAGGGCCTGAATCTGCTGCTGCCGCTGCGTGCTCCGGTCGACACCGCGAGCCAGCACCGGAGCCAGTTTGAGATAATCGGGAGCAAATTCGGCCTGCGCCCGAATCTGGTGCGGCGAACCGGCAAAGCCGTCATAGCAAACTCCCACCCCCAGCTCCCGCAGCTTGTTGCGGAAATCGCGGAAGTAGGGAATGTCGACCACGGCGCTATCGGGAATCTCGGCCACGATCCGCTTGCCGCCGGCGAGCTGCGCCAGCCGGACCAGCGAATCGGGAATCGCATCGGCCCCAACTTCCGCGGGCTGCAGATTGACAAAGAGCAGGCTGCAGTCGGGAATGCGGGCAACATGTTCGGCCGCGACCATCCGGTGCAGGTGCCCCAGCCGTTCGGTCAGGCGGCAATCGGTCGCAGCCAAAAGCCGCTGTGAACCGCTCGGTTCCTCGGCCTGCGACGCCCGCTGGATCGCCTCGTAACCCACGCATTTGTTCTCGGCCAGATCGACGATCGGCTGGAACCGATTGCGAATCGCCCGGTGGAGCAGGGTCTCCTGGCAGGCGCGGATCGCGTAAATCATTTCGCGAAAGGCGCTCTGTTCCTCCCCCTCGACGGTCGTGTTGTCAAAGCCCATCACCTGCGTGACGGTTTTCCGCGCCGAGCCTTCGCCACCGCGGTGGAAGGTGAACTCAACATCGGCAATGACCACAAGGTCGCCGTCGTTCAGCCGGGCGTCCTCGATCCGCTGACCGTTGAGGAAGGTGCCGTTGGTGCTCTTCAGATCGTGGAGCCGAAATCCGGTCCCATCGCGGACGATCTCGACATGTTCGCGGGAAACACGCGACGAGAGGATCTGAAAGTCGCACGATTCGTTCCGTCCCAGGACGAACGGAAAGTCCTCAAGCTCAATCCGCTCGGGCTCTTGGCCGGGGACTTCACGCTGGAGCCACGGAAACGAGGTCGCAGCGCCGGGCAGTAGTTTGGTGCGCATAAACGAAGAGCAGCTCGTCGAAAAAAGCGGACGGGATGGTCAGGTCGTTTTATGAATTCGGCAGGTTCAGTCCCACCGCCAGCGCCTATCGGAGGCACGCAAGCAAATCGAGCAGCAGCAGCAAAAGAGAAGGACGCGGACGGACAGTCGGCCGCAACGCAATTCTCCTCATCAGGGGAACCCTAGCATGTAAAGCCACGCGAGGTCGGATAGCGCCCCGCGGATTGCAGTCGTGCCCACGCGGCCGCCGCGGCCCAGTTCCTCGGGCTTGCCGGTGGCCCCGCCGTTACGACCCGTCCAACCCGCGATGAGTGACACCACGTTGTCGCGCTGCACAACTGCTTGCGTGGGCCGCACCGAGCCCTCCGCGATCGCGGCGACCTCCCGGCCGTTTATGACCTACGTTTGCAATGCGTCGTCTGGTTGCACAGCGCCCCCGCCTCTGGATTCTGGTGTTATGTCTGCTCGACCGTTCACGATTCTTGTCGTTTCGTCGGACCGCTCCACGCTGCGGCGACTCTCGCGGTTTGTCGAGGTCTTTGGCTACGACGTGCGGCAAGCAGCCGATCCCGCGCAGGCGATGGCGGCAGCCGAAGCGGCCCATCCCGATTTTCTGCTGGTCGATGGGGCCAGTGGCGAGCAGGCCGATCTGGCGCTCTGCCGGCAGATTCGGAAATTGTCGCCGACGACCTACACCTACGCTCTCTTGCTCACCGCCGGCGAAGAAGTGGCCCGCCTCACCGAAGCGCTCGAAGCGGGCTTCGACGATTTCCTCGCTCAGCCCGTCGTCTTCGGCGAATTGCTCGCCCGGCTGCGATCGGGCGCGCGGGTGATCGAATTCGAACGGCGACTGACGGAACAAGCAGGCCTCGACCCGGTGACAGGTCTCCCTGCCAAGTCACAGCTTGTGACACAGCTGCACGCGCGGCTCGAAGCTCCCAAAGCCGAAGGGGGCTGGCTGGCGATTCTCGATCTCGACTACTTCAGTCGGGTGCACGCCCGCCATGGCCGCCAGGCCAGCGAATCGATCCTCCGGTCGGTGGCTGACCTGGTCCGCGCTCAGTGCGAGGGAGACCAGCTGGCGGCGGCGCTCGGCGATGACCGGATCGCCGTCTTCTGCCCCACGGGAACGGCTGAAGCGGGGATCGCCTGGTGCGATCAAATCCTGGCGACGCTCGCCGGACATGAGTTTGCGCTCGCGGGCGAACCGCTCAAGATCACCGCGAGTTGCGGCCTGGCCGACCTGCATCAGGGGGAAACGATCGAAACCGTTCTGACGCGAGCCGAGCGGGCCACGCAGCTCGCGAAAGGATCGGGCCGCGGCTGTGTGGTGACGAGCCAGGAAGTCGACCGCGAAACAAACACCTGGGCCGCGATGGCCGCCGGTGGAGAACTGTTCGCCACGACGCTCGCCCGCGACGTGATGTCGCCGTGCGCGCTACTCTTGCACCTCGACGAGTCGATCGATCAGGCCTTCTCGCTGATGGAGCTGACCCACCTGTCGGCCATTCCGGTGGTCGATAACGACGGACGGTTGGCCGGGGTCGTCACGTTGCCGCAGCTGGAGGCGGTGCGGGCCAAGGCTAAACCGCGGGGAGCAGGCAACTCGGTCAAGTTGCTGCGGCACGTTGTGACGCAGGATGTGACCAAGTTCGACGAACTGACGCCCCTCTCGGAACTCATGGAGTTTTTCACCGGCGAAGCGGCCACGCTGGCCGTGATTGTCCGAGATCGCCGGCCGAAGGGAATTGTCCATTGCCAGGGGCTGGCGGCGCTCAACGAACGACTGGCGTCCGATTCGTTTGCCAGCACCGGTCCCCGTACCTGCACCAGCGAGGACCTGCTGGTGCCCGATCTGGCGATGGCGGAATAACGAATTGCCAGCGCCCAACTCGGCAATTCACGACTTGCCGATTCTATGGCGGATACTCTGTCTTCTCGGGGCAGAGCAGCGGCCACTCTTGGAAATTCTCGATTTCCCGGCAGCCAATTGAGACTTAGGATTGGGAACAGTCGGTCGGCTGGACGTGCTCGCCGGAGCCCCGGGCCCGCCGCTTCACCCTCGGGCTTTCCCGTTCGGGACCCGGAAATCCTCCCGTCATCATGCAGATTATCGTCTTCGAGGACGGGCAAGTCGCCAGATTGCACCCGCTCACGCTGGGCCGGGCCGCCTACGCCATGACCTGCGGCAGCTATCGGCTGATCGATTGGCTTGCGCGCCTGGCTGCCGATACGGGGTGCAAGCTGCGGAGCGTCGTCCGCCCGCACCTCACCGCCATCCAGCAACTCGACTTTCCCGAAATCGATCGCCGAGCGCCCTCGATCGAAACGCCGGCCCTGCTCGTCAATGCCCGGATGGTGCCAACGGAATCTGCCTACCGCACGCTCGGACAACTTATCCGCGAACAGGGGACGACGGCCGTCTATCACGACAAGTCGTTGGCGGCCGCACTCATCGCGCCGCATGGCCCCGTTCCGCCGCCGGATGCCGACCTGGCCCACTGGGGCAAGTATCTGGCCAACTCGATCCATGGCAAACTGCCGACGAGCGACGCCCGGCTGCCGCTATTCGCCTACCCGCACGATCTGGTGCGGTATCACCTGGACATCATCGGCCAGAATCTGAACTATCGCCTGCAGGGAGATCGGTTTCGCGAGGTAGCGGACGGCGTATTTGCGGCGGAGGGAGCGAGCCTGGGAGATTATTGCGTCACCGATACCAGCAAGGGTCCGGTGCTGCTCGACGAAGGAGCCCAGGTCGGGCCGCATTGCTTTCTGCGCGGGCCGGCTTACCTCGGCCCCAAGGCCCGCGTGATCGAACACTCGGCAATCAAAGACGCGGTCTCTCTGGGGCACACCACGAAGATCGGCGGTGAGATCGAGGCCTCGATCGTCGAACCCTATACGAATAAGCAGCATCACGGCTTTCTGGGCCACAGTTACCTCGGAAGCTGGATCAATCTG
>JALORD010000359.1 GCA_025459145.1 Pirellulaceae bacterium
CTGTTGGCTTCGCGGTACCCCTCGAGGAAGCGGATCCCCATCCAGCGGAAGATATAGTCGATGACGCTCTTCGCAATCCGGATGTCCGGATTGGTCGTGTGCCCCATCGGCTCGAACCGCATGTGTGAGAATTTGTTGACCAAGTCCGACAGCGGCACACCGTATTGCAGCGACATGCTAATCGCCGTACCAAAGGCATCCATCAGGCCGCCGACGGTGGACCCCTCTTTGGCCATCGTGATGAACAGTTCGCCCGGGCGGCCGTCGTCGAACATGCCGACGTTGATGTAGCCTTCGTGCCCGCCGACGTTGAACTTGTGCGTCACCGAGTTCCGCGTGTCGGGCAGCCGCTCGCGGCGCGGCTTGCTGACGATGACAACCTTCTCTTCCTTCTTGCTTTCTTCCGACTTGGTGTTGAGCGGCTGGCTCTGCTTGCTGCCGTCGCGATAGATGGCCAGGGCCTTGAGCCCCAGTTCCCAGCCCCAGAAATACGCGTCGGCGATGTCGTCGGGCGTGACGTCGCTCGGCATGTTGACCGTCTTGCTAATCGCTCCTGAGAGGAATGGCTGAGCGGCCGCCATCATCCGGACATGCGCCCGCCACTGGATGCTGCGGATGCCGTTGGCTGGCTTGAAGGCACAGTCGAACACCGGCAGGTGCTCGGCAGCCAGTTCCGGGGCTCCTTCGATCGTATCCTGCTCATTGACGTACTTGACGATGCTCTTGATCTGCGGATCGTCGTAACCGAGTTTGGCCAGGGCGAGCGGCACGGTCTGATTGACGATCTTCAGCATCCCGCCGCCGGCGAGCTGCTTGTACTTCACCAGGGCGATGTCCGGCTCGATGCCGGTCGTGTCGCAATCCATCATGAAGCTGATGGTGCCGGTCGGGGCGAGAACGGTCGCCTGGGCGTTGCGATAGCCGACCTTCTTGCCGAGAGCAACCACTTCGTCCCACAGATCGCGGGCGGCATTCTTCAGATAGTCGGGGCCGGCGTCGTCGATCTTCTCGACTGCCTCGCGATGCATCTGCATGACGCGGAGCATCGGCTCGCGATTCTTGTGGTAACCCTCGAAGGGACCAACGACAGCCGCCATCTCGGCGCTGGCCAGATTGGCCGCCCCGTGCAGGATCGCTGTCACCGAGCCGCACAGGCCGTAGGCCGCTTCGCTGTCGTACGCATGCCCGCCGCTCATGATCAGGCTGCCGAGGTTCGAGTAGCCCAGGCCAAGCGGGCGGAACGCGTGGCTGTTGCGGGCGATATCGGCCGTCGGATAGCTGGCGTGATCGACCAGGATCTCCTGGGCGATGAAGTAGATTCGGCAGGCGGCTTTGAATCGATTGACGTCGAACGTACCGTCGGGCCGGCGAAACTTCATCAGGTTGATGCTCGCCAGGTTGCAAGCCGTGTTGTCGAGGAACATGTACTCGCTGCACGGATTGCTGGCGTTAATCCGGCCGCTGTTGGGACAGGTGTGCCAGCGGTTGATCGTTGTGTCGTACTGCACGCCCGGATCACCACATTGCCACGCGCACTCCGCCATTCGCTGGAGCAAATACTTGGCGTCCCACGAGGGGCCCTCGTGGTCGGGGTCGGTCACCCAGTGGGTCGCCCACTTCTGGTTGTTCTTGACCGCTTCCATGAACTCGTCAGTCACACGGACCGAGAGATTCGCATTCTGAAAAAGGATCGAGCTGTAGGCTTCGCCGTTGAAATTGGCCTCGTAGCCCCCCTTTTCGATCAGGCAGTGGGCCTTCTTTTCTTCGCGCCACTTGCACTCGATGAATTCGAGAATGTCCGGATGCCAAACCTTGAGCGACTGCATCTTCGCGGCCCGGCGGGTCTTGCCGCCGCTCTTGACCACCGCTGCGACCTGATCGTAGACCCGCATGAAGGACAGTGGGCCGCTCGGCTTGCCGCCGCCCGAGAGTTTCTCGCGGTGCGAGCGAAGGCTCGACAGGTCGGTCCCCGTGCCGCTGCCAAATTTGAACAGCATGGCTTCGCTTGTGGCGAGCGCCATGATCGATTCCATGTTGTCTTCGACCGACTGGATAAAGCAGGCCGAACCCTGCGGATATTCGTAGGGATTCTCCGGCTGCTCGACCTCCATCGTTTCGGGATTCCAGCGCCAGTTGCACTTAGCTCCCTCGACGCCGTACTGATGGAACAAGCCCACGTTGAACCAGACGGGCGAATTGAACGCCCCGTGCTGATTCAGGCAGAGCCAGGTCAGCTCCCGATAGAATTGCTCTCCGTCTTCAGCGCTGGCAAAATAGCCATCAGCCACACCCCAGTCCGCAATCGTCCGGGTGACGCGGTGGATCAGCTGCTTGACGCTTCGCTCGCGCTCGGGTGTGCCGTTCTCACCGTAGAAGTACTTGCTGACGATGACGTTCGTGGCGAGCTGCGTCCAACCGGCAGGAATCTCGACATCCTTCTGCTCGAACATCAGCTTGCCGGTCTCATCCTTGATTTGGGCCGACCGGAGGTCCCACTGGACCGAGTCGAACGGATCGGCAAGTTCAGCCGGGCAGAACTCCGGTTCGATTCGCAGTCCCTTGGAGAGATCGCGTCCACCGTCCAACTTCGAAGTTCGCGACTGGGGACGAGGGCGCGGCGCGCTAGCGGTGGCCATCAATCAGCTCCTTGCTGCAAAAGAGCACCCCCCGAGATGACGGGGAATCGCTTCCTGCGGGTGAACAGAGTGTCAGTAATCGAACGATGGGCTGTCGTGGCGTCGAGTGGCAAACTGCGTTTCGCCGTGCGGTGCGGTAGTCCTCACAGCTGGCGTTTTGGGGAAGTCAAAATAAGAGCCAGAAATGGCCTCGACCTACCACATATTGTATGTTCGACGAACGCTACTACAACCCTTAGTAGGTGCGAAAGTTTAACCGGGATCGAAAAAGCGTCAACTCGCGGCAACTTTGGCGCTCTAAAACCCGACTGTCAAACGGCTTGCGTCCCATTTTGCCCATTTTTCCAAGGCGAGCGTGAGGGAATCATGAAGACGCAAGCCTAAGCTGAGGAACAACTTGGGAATTTTTCGCGCTTTCGCGTGGCGAGGAGCAATGCGATCGCGAAAAATTTGAAATCCGTTCACGCAATCTTCGCTGTCCTGTCGCCGCTGGCAAAACTTCTCCATGCTGCCACTCCCTCGCTCCTTTTATGCTCGCGACCCTCGCGACGTGGCTCGCGAGCTACTCGGCAAATGGCTGCTGGCGGTGGAACAGGACAGAAATTGCAACGAGGGAGAGCCGCCAAACCTCGTTGGCGGTCGAATCGTGGAGGTAGAAGCCTATTTGAGCCGACGCGACAGCGCTTGTCACGCCAGCCGCGGCCCCACGCCGCGCTGCGCGACGATGTTTGGCCCGGCTGGGCATGCCTACGTCTATGCAATTCACGGCCGCTGGTGTTTGAACACAGTGACCGAGGATATCGGCCAGGGAAGTGCTGTCCTGATTCGAGCGATCGACCCGCACTTCGGCCTCGCCTCCATGCAGGCTCGCCGTGGTCCTGACAAGCGAGTGCTCGATCTGGTTCGCGGTCCGGCCCGGCTGTGTGAAGCCCTCGGGATTACCCGGCAGTTCGACGGCTGGGACCTGACGCTGGGCCAGCGGCTGTGGATTTCCGACGCACCGCCGTTCGACCAGTTCCCTTCCGACATTGCATCGCCCCTGTATCCACCACCCCGCATTCGCCGCTCTCCCCGCATCGGCGTCACCTCGGCTCAGGGCCGCCTGCTGCGCTACTTCTGGGCGGATTGCCCGTTTGTGAGTGGGAGGAGAATCATTCGCAAGGATTGACGTCCTCGCCGCCGTCCACAAGAATCGCCTCGCCGGTTTGTTGCTGGGCGAATTGGGCCGCTGCTCCTCAAGAACTCGAAAGAAAGACTGCCGCCACGATGTCTCGCCTCCTGATCACTCGCGGTCGCGTGGTTTGTCCAGCCCAGGGAATCGATCGCGTCACTTCGCTCTTGATCGAAGATGCACGGATTGCCGCGCTCGATGTCGCTCCGCGAGGCGACGAACGAATCATTGATGCCGAAGGAATGATCGTCGCGCCGGGGCTGGTCGATCTGCATACGCAATTGCGCGAGCCTGGTTGCGAGGAAGACGAGACCATTGATACGGGGACCGCAGCGGCGCTCGCGGGAGGCTACACGTCGATCGCCTGCCTCCCCGAGACCGATCCGCCGGTCGATACACCGGCCGCCGTCGAGTTCGTGCGGCAGAAGGCGGCGCGCGCGAGGCATTGCCATGTACATGTAGTCGCTTGCATCAGCAAGAATCGCGAAGGAAAGGAACTGGCCGAGATCGGTTCGTTAGTCGAAGCGGGCGCGGTGGCGTTCAGCGACGCGATGCAGCCGCTGTCGAATTCCGACCTGCTCCGGCGAGCCCTCGAATACTGCCTGATGTTCGACGCACCGATCCTGAGCCATCCCGAGACGAGCGAACTGTCGCGCGACGGCGTAATGCACGAAGGACGCATGTCGATGGTTCTAGGGCTCGGCGGCATGCCGGCAGCAGCAGAAGACGTGATGACCAGCCGCGATATTCGCCTGGCCGAGGCGACTGGTGGCAAGCTGCATTTGCTCAATCTGTCCACCTGGACAAGCATCGACCTCGTCCGGCGGAGCAAGCTGCGGAGCGTGCCGATTACGGCGGGGGTGTGTGCGATCAATTTCGCCCTTACCGACGAATCGCTCCGGGCGTTTGATTCGGCCTACAAGCTGAACCCGCCGCTCCGCTCGGCCGAGCATGTCGAAGCGTGCATTGCCGGCCTGGCCGATGGGACGCTCGATGTCATCTCCAGCGGCCATGCTCCGCGGGCGGTCGAAAAGAAAATGCAGGAACTCGACCGGGCGCCATTCGGCATGGTCAGCCTCGAAACGACGCTGGCCCTCGTGATCACCAAACTGATCGAACCGGGCCGACTCGACTGGCCCACGGCGCTTGCCAAATTGACCATCAACCCGGCCCGCGTCCTCGGAATCAATAAGGGAACGCTGCGCCCGGGAGCCGACGCCGATGTGACAATCATCGACCCCCGCGTGAAATGGACCGTCGATCCGACTCGGTTTCAATCCAAAAGCGTCTCGACGCCGCTGGCCGGGATGGAACTCACCGGCCGCGCGGCGCATGTGATCGTCAGCGGCGAACTGCGGTACTAGAAGTCCGGTGCGTCTAGAAAAACTTCGTCTTCCCGGGCATCGCCACTTCTGGCACCTTCACGTCGCCCCATTCGTACGTCTCGGGCGTGAGGTTCTCCTGCGAGTTCATCGCCATGTCCCAGGTGATTCGCTCCCCGGTGTAGGTCGCCATCCGGCCCATGATCGCCAGCAGCGTGCTGTACGACATGTACAGGCCGTTGTTGATCGGCTTACCGTCTTTGATCGACTTGAAGAGCTCGACATGCTCGACGTCGTACATGCCGGGCTTCGGACCGCGATAGCGCCACCGCTCCTCGCCGGACTGGATCTCGTGGGCAATCACTTTCGCCTGCCCCTTCGTCCCCAGGATGATGTCCTCGGTTTGGTTGTACATGTTCTCACCCGCCATCTGCCGGGTGAACGAGAACATCCGCACGCCGTTGGGCCATTCGTAGGCGACGGCGTGGTGGTCGTAAATATTGCCCCATTCCGGGCCGGTCCGAACCTGGCGGCCCCCCATGCCGACGCAGTGAAATACAGCCAGTTGCGGAGTTGGTACTCCATCTCGCTCCATTCGGGCTGCCGGCCGCGATGCCAGAGCGTTCCGGTCAGGTAGTTCTCCTGCATCGCGATGATGTCGCCGATCGCTCCTTCCTGGATCCGCTTGATCGTTTCGCGCACTCCCAGGTCGTACCGCCAGCACAGGCCGCTCACCACCGCCAGATTCTTCGCCTTCGCCTCTTCGCACGTCTTCAGCACGCTGCGAACGCCCGGCGCATCAACCGCTACCGGCTTTTCGCAAAACACGTGCTTCCCCGCGTCGATCGCCGCCTTCAGATGAGCCGGGCGGAAGTGCGGCGGCGTGCACAAGAGCACAACATCGACGTCGCTCTCCATCACCCGCTTGTAGCCGTCAAAACCATGAAACGAGTTTTCCTCGGTTACTTGGAACTGCTCGCCGAGGGCCGTGCGCAGCCCTTGCTTGGCTCCCTCCAGCCGGTCCGGAAAAATTTCGCAGATCGCCGTCAGTCGGTTTTGCGAATCCGCCCGCATGGCATTGATCGCTGCCTGCGAGCCGCGCCCGCCAGCGCCGATCAAGCCGACTTTGACCTGCTCGCCGCCGGCCGCATGGACCGCGGGCACTGTCAGCCCAACCAGCGAGGTGCCGACGACCGCAGCCGTCGAGGTTTGCAGAAAGGTCCGCCGCGAGGGACTAGCGGAAGCCTGAGGGGCGGGATCAGTCGGCGACATACGTAACTCCTGGGGAAGAGCGGAACAGGCGGGAGTGCTGGAGGATGGGCCATCGTCCGCAGCTCGATCTTTCTGTGGATACACAGCAGTGAGGCGGAAACCAGCACTGCTCTAAGTTTAGTTTCCCGCACCTGCGATTCACAAGCGGCACCCGACTCAACCTGCCTCCGGATTGGGGCTTTTGGTCGAGGCGAAAAAGCCCGCGGCACTCCACCTCGTAAACCAGTCCCGCAGCTCCTCCGCCAGTTCGGCAGCGGGAGCCATATCCGTCGGCGACAATTCCGCATCGGCGTCGATGTTTGCGGCGGCCTCAATGGCCTCAGCCAGCGTCGCGCCGCGGGCGATATGCTCCAGCAGGACAAACTGTACACGCGACAGTTCAAACCGCCGCACGACGTAATCCCGGCGAAACAGCGCGACGTACTGGGGTGCCGCTGGGGGCCATGAGTCTGCCTCTCCATTTTTCCAGACCGTGAAGTAGCTGCTCGCGGGAAATCGGAGCGACAAGAGTTCCATCCCCGGAACCAGAGCGAGTCGCAACTCGTCGGCACTCGCGCCCTCGGCAGGAAACTCAAACAGCGGCAACTCCTCCGGTCCCGGACCATCGAACACGCGGTCGATCGCTTGTTCGAGACGGGCCAGTTCGACAACAAACGCTAGCGCCGGGAAATCCGTTGGGCGAGTTGCTTCCAGGTACTCGGGAAAGTGGTCCGCCAGCCGATGCAGCGTGTAGCTCGTCGGCGGATAGGCCTCAAGATAGCCTGCGGCAAACTCCGCAAACAGTTCGTCCCCTACCGCATGGCGCAGGCACGGAAACAGCTCGGCGAGCACCTCCAGCAACCGGGCGAAGTAAGCGTCCGCATAGACCGCTAGCCGCTGGCCGGCCGTTTGCTGCCGGCTGCCGAGGATTCGCGCATCAACATCGGGCGGACCTATTCTCGCGCCGGGCTGGCGGATCGCATCGAGCATCCATAACTGCAACTCGGCCAGGGGTGTGGGGCGACTCATGCCACCTCCGCGGCAACAAGATGCGTGGGATGCGGCACAGTGGACGTAGGAGACACAGTGGCCGGAAGCAGCAATCGGTCATTCGTCGGTCGAGTCGGCATCGAATTCGCTTCCTGACTCGTCGTTGTTGCCGCAATCCAGCGCCGCGCCGCCAAGGCCTCGGCATGCACTTCGTCGAACGACGGAATCTTCGCGTCCCACTCGAGGAGTGTGGAAGCGCCGCCCGTTAACTCATGTGCCAGGCGATACAGCCGCCACACCGCATCGATCACGCGGTCGTCGTGCGTATCGATGCAATGCGTCCCCAGATCGGTATGTCCCGCCAGGTGAAACTGCACGATCCGCTGCGCCGGCACTGCCCGGAGGTACTCCTCCGGACAGAAGTCGTGGTTCCGGCTGCTGACGTAAACGTTGTTCACATCGAGCAGGATTCCGCAGTCGGCCTCCTCGGCAACGCGGGCCAGAAACTCCGCCTCGGGAATCGTCGAGTCGGCAAACGTCACGTACGAACTGGGATTCTCCAGCACCAGCGGCCGCTCGAGAAAGTCCTGCACGATCCGCACCCGCTCGACGACATGCGCGAGCGACTCCTCATGCAGCGGCAGCGGCAACAGATCGTGCGAGTTGTGCCCGGCCACGCCCGTCCAGCACAAATGGTCCGAGATCCACCGCGGCGATATCTCGCCCGCCAGCCGCTTCAGCTTGGCGAGATACTCGAAATCGAGCGGGTCGGTACTGCCGATCGACAGCGACACGCCGTGCATGACGAGCGGATAGCGCTCGGCCAGCTGCCGCAGCACATGCCGCGGCCGCCCTTGCGAATCGAGGAAATTCTCGGAGATGATCTCGAGCCAATCGACTGCCGGAGAGTGATTGAGCAGATGCGAAAAATGCACGCTTCTCAGGCCGACGCCAAATCCCAGGTGCGGGCAGCCGAACTTGTTCCCGCTCGCCCGGATTGCCCCGCCGGCGCCGTCGCACGCAAGCTCGCTCATGACGCTTCGGCCGGCGCGTCGCCAAACTCCAGTTCTTTCGCTTTCCACTCGGTTTCGACCTTCGTCCGCAGTTTCGTCCAGGCGCCTTCCATCAGCGGGACATGGCAACCTCCCTTGCCTTTGCACTCGTTCTCGCCAGCCGTTTCGCCACAGCCGCCGAGTCCCTTGCATTCGTTCTGGCCGCCGCAGCCATGTTCCTTCGCCGTCGCACAGGCTCCTTGTCCGCGGCAGGCGTTGTCGCCACCTTTGCCCTTGCCTTTACAGTCGTTCAGGCCGCGGCAGAGGTGGACATCGGCATTCGCGGCGACTGGTGTGGTGCTGCCACCTCCTGCTGGAGCGGCGGCTGGTTCGCTCCGACATCCAGCCAGCGCTCCTGCCGCCAGTCCGCCGAGGGCGGCAGCTGTCAGTTTGTTCAGGTCGCGCCGGGTTATCGATCGTCGCTTTTCGGTCATGATTCAACCCTGCAGTGGTGTAAAGGTGTGCCCTTCTGGCGCATTGTAGGGTGATCGCCCATGCGCCACCAGCGACGCGGTTCCGTCGGTTAGCGGGCCGCCCTCATCGTGTGCGCTGACTGAATGTTTGAACGCTCGGGGGGCCGAACGCGCGGGCGAAAAGCGTTCAGCGTTGCCGCAAGTGGTTATCCCGAAGCCACTTCCAGTCACTGTTCCCTACTGAGCGCCGGGACGTAATTAAACACAATGTTCACCTCAAACGGCGTCCAAGTGGGTCGGCGAGGCCTCTCGCCGACCTGCGCTACAAGTGAACAACCCACTTGATCTCGGCTTGCGAGCGGTGAATCGGCGCGGGAGCGACTTCGCGCGTGACAGTGCCGCGGGGTGCTGGCCGCGGGCAATCCGTGCCGCGTGATTCGGGAACTGGACCAGTTGCGGCCGCGATTGGACTGGACAGGACCGCCGCCAGTGAAACGCTGAGGCGGGAGAAGCGCTGAGGCGGAGACAAACACAAAGTCGCGGAGCATCCTGCTGCCCGCTCGGCGTCTCCTTGACTGTCTGCGGCTCTGCGTTGATGACGGGAGACCGGTTACGCACCAAGCCGGCCTGCGCAGGCACATCGCCACTTGCCCTCTCTGCGCAAACCGACTGAACGATTGAACGTCCTGCGAGGTTCCCCGCGTGGGCGAGCAGCGTTCAGTGATGCTGCAAATGGTTATCCCGCCGCAACTTACTGCCGTAGCGCTGACCTGAACGCCGGGGCGTCATTAAACAAAACGTTCACCTCAAACGGCGTCACCCGTCTCGCCCGTGAGCGCAGGTCACCAACCGTGCGGACGCATGTCCGGCCCGCCAACCACGGCAGGCAAACCGTCCTCGAATTGTGAAAGAGCACCGCGACTGATTGGAAGAACTCGATCAGCGCAGGCCTTTGCCTGCCAGGCACTCGCCAGAGCGCGCCGTAGGTCGAAGCCATGCTTCGACAAAT
>JALORD010000044.1 GCA_025459145.1 Pirellulaceae bacterium
AGTGCCGCGGCCGGGCAACATAGTCTTCGAGCCGCTCGCGATTGGCGGATACGAACGAATCGGCCCGGTCCAGGATGACGAGGCGCGGTCCGCCGCCGAACAGCGAGGCCGTGGACAGTTCGTCGGCAACATCCCGCCAATCGGGCCGCCGCTCTTCGCAGTCGTAAGTGCTAACCGGTGCGTCGTCGTCGCCAGATTGCATCTGCTGGCGGAGGGCGGTCATCGCCAGCCGTTTCAAAAAGGGCTCGTCACCGAACAACACACAGATTCCCGAGGGGGCCAGCCTCTCGGTTGCTGCCAGATAGTCAAGTACGGCCAGAGTGCTCATGGTGTTTCCGCCCCCAGCTTAGCCAAGATGCGCCGCTGCGGCCAGTTGGCGATCGACGAGTCCTGAGCCATTACTTGCTAACGCTTTTAGCGATTATGAAGCGGATGACGGGATGCTTTCACTCGATCCTCCGCGGGACGACGCCCTCGGTATCGAGAGGCGGAGGCGCAACAGCCGATGACGATGGTGACGAACCAGCGGAGGGTTGACCGTCGTGCCAGGAGGGCGCGCACTTGCAGCGAAGCCCCCGGCTGTTGGTCCATGCGTCCCCTTCCCCATCGATTCCTGGTGCTGACGCTCCTGGCACTGGTGAGTTGCCCGGCGGGCTGCGGCGCTCTGCGCTCCCATCGGGGGCGAAGCCTTGCCATCGGCGCGGCCACTGACTGCAGTCCCCTGGCCGAGATCGATCGTGAGTTGTCCCACGCGGAAAAGCTCGACCGTGCGGGCGATGGCCACGCCGTGGATGCCTACTTTCGCGCCTGCCGGGCCGCCTGGGATGCCTGTGCCGCAGGAATGGGCACAGAACGCTACGGCGAGGCGCTCGCGGGGCTGTTGTCGTCCGCGCAGCGCTTCGGACGGCTCGATCCGGCCCGCGGCCTCGCCATTTCTGACGGCGAGACGTCGTTCACCGTTCCCGTCCTGCACCAGGGTTTTCCCTGGAAAGCGAGTGACTTTCAGCGACTGCATCCGCCTCCCCAGGGGCGCGAGCCGCTGCTGTTGCGGCGCTACGTCTGTCCGGGCGTCGGCGTCCCCCTGGTTGTCGAGCGCGCTCGCCATCCGTGCGACCCGCTGGAAGCCCGCTTTCTCCCTGAGATGTCGTGGTTTGGAGCGACGGCAATTCTGCGATTCTCTGGGTCGGATAGTCACCTATCGCCGAGCGGTGCTGTTCTGGAGTTCCACAATCCACACATCACGAGGGCTGTCGAGTTCGAATGGGGACCAATGCCGCTCGCGGCCGATCTTTCGGCGTCGTTGGCCTTGACCCTCGATGAAGCGCCGCGGACGTACCTGGCCGGCTTCGTCGATCCGGGTGGGCCGACCGACCTGGCGAGGCTCAGTTTTCTGGGACCGTACGAGCCCGGGAAGATTCCCCTCGTGCTCATTCACGGCCTGTTCTCGGATCCGCTCAGTTGGGCGGACCTGATCAACGACCTCCGCGCGCAACCGGGATTCACCGAGCGATTTCAAATCTGGCTCTTTCGCTACCCGACCGGTCAGGGGTTTCTCCAATCGGCCGCGGCTCTGCGGAGTGAACTGCGAGCCGCCATCGACCAGGTGGATCCCGAGCGGCGCGACCCCGCCTTGCAACGCGTGGTGCTGGTGGGACACAGCATGGGAGGGCTCGTGGCCAAACTTCAGGTCGCGTACTCGGACGAAATGGTCTGGTCGCAAGTCGCCAATCGACCTCTGGAGGAAATCGTCACCAGCGAGGCCGTCCGCAGCTACCTGGCCGAGACCTGCTATTTCGATCCGTCGCCGAGCGTGACGCGGGTGATCTTCATCGCCACGCCCCATAGAGGGTCACTCCCCTCCAGTTCCTTCTTCGGGCGAGGAGCGTCGCTCTGGGTCGAGCCAGCGCCGGAGCAGGCCGCGATGCACGATCAACTCATGCGCGACAACCCGGAGACGTTTAATCCGCTCATCGAACCGCGGTTTCCGACGAGTATCGACATGCTCACGCCCAAGTCCCCGCTGCTCGCCGTCATGCGGCAGATGCGGCTGCGGCCGGGCCTCTCGCTGCATACGATTGTGGGCGTCTCACACCCCGTTTCGCTTGCGGGCCCGTCCGACGGCATCGTCTCTGTCTCGAGTGCCGAGCATCCCGGATCCCAGAGCGTGCTGGCCGTCGGCGCTGCGCATGCCAAGGTGCATCGGTCTCTGGAAACCAGTGTCGAGATCCTGAAAATCCTGGAGTGCCATGGGCAACGCGGAAAACCCCCGAGCAGTTCGATCGCCGAGTGAGCCGCGGCAATCAACTCAGCTGCCATCACCGCATGGCCCTGTCCGCCCCGCTCGTTGCCGAATATCCTGACTCTTGCGGCGAAAACGGACTTCCTTCGTGCCACATGCTGCCCCCGAATGTTTGATCTTGAGCGACTGCTTCGCACAGGACTAGTCAGCCACGTTGACTGGCACGAGACGATCGGTTCGACGAGCGATCGGGCGCTGGAGCTGGCTGCCCGGGACGATGTCCCGTTGCCGCTCGTCGTTGTGGCCGAGCGGCAATCGCGGGGACGCGGACGGGGATCCAACCAGTGGTGGGCCGGCAGTGGAGCGCTAACCTTCTCGCTCGTCTTGGCTGCCGAGCCGGCGCAGCTTGCTCCGCAGCATCGGCCGCAGGTCGCGCTGGTGGCGGGATTGGCGCTGTGCGAGTCGCTGGCCGAGTTGCACCCCGCCGCCCTGTGGCAGGTTAAATGGCCGAACGACGTTTACGTCCGGGGCGGCAAGATCGCCGGCATCCTGTGCGAATCGGTGCCGGGCTGGCCCGAGCGGATGGTCGTGGGAATCGGGGTCAACGTCAACAATTCGCTGGCCGCTGCACCCGCCGAACTGCAATCGACGGCCCGGGCCCTCGTCGACGAAAGCCGGCGAGTGAGCGATCTGACCGACGTCTTGGCGACGCTCCTCGATAGGATCGATTTTCGCTGGCGGCAACTGCTCGACTCGGGCTGGGAAACCTTGGCTCCGGCCTATCGAGAACGCTGTCTGCTGGCGGGCAAGACTGTCAAGCTGCAGGTGGGAAACGAGCGGATCGTCGGACGGGCGCGGGGCATCGACGACTCAGGTGCGCTGGTGCTCTACACGGAAGCGGGCGAGCGGCGATTCCTGGCCGGGTCCGTCGAAGCGTGGAGCGACTAACGCAACTGCTGATAAGCGGCGACGGCTAACTCGTCGCAGCGGTCGTTCTCGGGATGGCCGCTGTGGCCGGCGACGCGGGTGTACTTGATCTGATGGTTGACGACTAACTCGTCGAGCTGCTGCCAGAGATCGGCGTTCTTGACTGGCTTGAGCGATCCCTTCTCGCGTTTCTGCCAGCCGTTGCGTTTCCAGCCGGCCATCCACTCACTCAGGCCTTTGCGAACGTATTCGCTGTCGGTGAAGAGTTCCACGGCACAAGGACGTTTGAGGGCGGAAAGCCCTTCGATCGCGGCCTGCAGCTCCATCCGGTTGTTGGTAGTCTCCCGCTCGGCTCCCCACTTCTCCATCACTTTGCCCGTTGCCGGATGCTTCAAGATGTACGCCCAGCCGCCGGGGCCCGGATTGCCGCTGCAGGCACCGTCGGTAAAGAGCAGGACTTCGGGCTCGAATTTGTCGGGCACAGAGAGGAGTGCGCTAGTTGTGCTTGATATTGATGATGTCGCCATCCTGGATGACGTAATCCTTCGGCTCCTGGCGCACGAGCCCCGCCGCTTTGATTTCCCGTTCGCTGCCGAGGCGCACGAGGTCGGCGACCTGCATTGTTTCAGCCCGAATGAACCCCTTGGCAAGATCTGTATGGATGCCGGCCGCGGCTTCGAGCGCAGTCCCTCCCTGACGAATGAGCCAGGTGCGGACCTCTTTCTCCCCCGCCGTGAAAAACAGCATCTGTCCCGAGGCGTGCATGATTCGCCGCAAGAGGTCGTCGCGATCGAACGGCGCCACACCCATTTCTTCGCAGAACTGCGCCCGTTCGGCAGGCTCCATGCCGGCGAGGTCGATCTGCAACGTGAGCGACAGGGGAACGAGGTCCGTTCCTTCCGGAGCCAGCGCCGCAAATCGCGCCGTGTCCGTGGCGTCATCCGGCACGTTCACGATGATGAGCCGCGGCTTGTCGGAAAAGAGCTGAAACGACTTGATCGCCTTACGCTGTTCGACGGAGAGAGGAAACTCGACGAGCGAGCGGCCCGCTTCGAGCTCGGCCAACAGCGGTTCGAGCAAGGCTAGCTCTTCCTGCTCTTTCTCGCGGCCGGGGCGCGGCTTCTTGACCGAGTCCCGCAGCCGTTCGACGCGTCCCGAGAGAATCGACAGATCGGCCAGCAGTAGATCGTCGGCGAAGTTCTGTAGATCAGCGGCGGCATCAGCTCCGCCGAAATTGGCGACGACGACAATCAGCGCGCCCGCTTCGCGAATCATGGCGAGCTTCTGCGCGCTCCCTTCGTGCGAGCGGGCCAGCCCCGGCGTATCGACCAGTTCGATCGACGCCTCGGTGATCTTCTTGGGCTTGTAGATCTCGCAAAGCTGAGCGACCCGGCTTTCGGGCACCGTCGCCATCGCCGACTGGATCGTATGGGCCAGCGCCGGATCGGGAGCGATGCCGGTCAACCAGTGAAACAGGGTGCTCTTGCCGGCGCCTTGGTAACCAACAATACCGATCTTCATGGACGCGCTTGGTTCACTGCAGGGGTCAGGTGGGCCAGCGCATGTTCTATCCCGGATAGTTCTTCTTTGTCTAGGGCGGCCCCGCCGAACCGCACCCGGTAGTACGCCGCGACAATCTCCGCCGGCAGCTCGGCGATCTCCGTCGCGGGCAGAGCGGCCGTGAGCCGTACGGCGGCGGCGTTCGACAATTCGCGGGCCGTTTGTCCCGCCGCGCGGCGCAATCCCATCCGCGCGAGGAGCGATTCCAGTTGCAGGTAGAACTTGGGCGGTAGCGAGCAACCGCGGCGCCGCGGATCGGCCTTGGCTTGCCGCCCGCGCAGCCAACGGACCAGAAGAACAATGCCGTGCACGCCCGCAGCCAGAACGGCGACCAGCACGACCACCAAGAGCCCCAGCGGCCAATCGACCGTCGGCCGGCGACTGCCGCCGCGGCTGTCTCGATCATCGGGCAGGCCCAACATGGCTGTCCATTTACGCCACTGCCGGCGCATGCTGCGCGACTCGAACCACGAGGGAACAGCCACCAAGGCCTTGCTTGACATCGGTTCGTACACGGTGGCCTGCTGGCGGACGGAATTCAGACTGAGCACATAATCCCGCCACAGGAGGTCGGCATAGTCGAACGCCTCCAGCACTCGATTGGCCACGGTCGTTGCCTCGCTGCTTTCCATGCCGCGTTCTCTCGAGGCGGGTGTCGGATCGAGGCGGTACCAGATATCAACGTCGCGCACCGCGCCGGCAACCTCCCATTCGGGAACCTGATCGGCCGGAATCAGCGCTTCGACCCACGCGTGGGCATGCCGCTCGCGCACCTGGTAGTACTGGCCAAGCGAATTGAAATCGCCCCCCTTGTACCCCACGACAACACGCGAAGGAATTCCTTGAGTCCGGAGCATCATCGCCAGTGCACCGGCGAAGTATTCGCAGTGCCCGGTCGCATGATTGGCGACGAAGTCCTCCAGCGGATCGAGACTCGTATCGCGCGGAAAGCTGAGATTGAGCGAATACTGGTAGCGGGGCGACGTCAAAAAATGGCGTTCCAGAGCCAGTGCCCGCTCGAGCGGTCCCGCCTCCTGCAAGCCCTCCGCGGCAAGCACCTCCTGAGCCGCCGCAGCCACTGCGGGGAATTGCTCCGCGGCGCTGGGCAATGAACGTTCCAATCCCAGGTAGTACTCCCGTTCGCGCTGCATCCAAAGGCGATTGATTTCGGAGCTTGTCACGATGTAGTGGGGAATTCCGTGCAGCTGGCGGCCGTTGCGAATCGAGGAGGTCTCGAGCGCGTACCTCAATTCGCGCGACGTGAGCACCTCTTCACCGGGCCCGGGAACCAGCCGCAGCGTACCGCGGCGGCTGGCAATCCGGGGGCGGTAACCCTCGCCCGTTTCCAGTCCCTCCTCGGCTTGCCGCGCGGGCATGACGCCAAAGAGCGAGTTGCTCGCTCCGTTTTCGAGCACGATATCCTGCCGGACCAGCGTGGAACTGGTCAGTGAGGTCCGCTCAAACGTGCTCTCATAAGTGGCGCTACGCGGCCGATCCGGCGTTCGATCGACCCAGCGACTCCCGCGCTGATCGCGGATATACGCCCCGAGCGTCACACCCTGGAAATAGGGTTCCGAAATCATCAGGTACCGCCGGCGATTGACGACCGTCGAAAAGGCAACCCGCATTACCAGGCGATTGCTCAGGTGAATTCGGCCAAACTCCTCGAGCCGGGCTTCCGTCGCAAAGCCCGTGGTTGTCATGCCACCGCGCCGGTTGGTCCCCGACCAGATTCCTTCGCGCAGCCGCGGGACCGCATAAAAGAAAACGGCAGTAAATGCCAGAGTGGCGAGCGTAAGCAGGAGGACCTGGCGTCCGACGGCGACGACCAGCCCGCGCGACGGTTCGAGAGCCCCCGCGTCCGGCGTCTGGATCTGGGGACTGGCGAGCAGCGCACGCCAATCTTGCGGGGACGCAGTTTCCGTTGCGGAAGCCCTCGCCTCCGCACCGGCGCCAAGTGACTGATACTGATGGTGCCAACACAGCAGGACCAGTGCCGACAGAGCCAGCACCATGTAGGCGATAAGGAGCAGGCCAAACTGCGGCCCCAGGTTGAGTGCGGCCGCAACGACCACCTGCAATACGCTCAAGACAACCAATTGCCAATAGACGCGCTCGGTCTTTTCCTGAAACAGCAGCACAATTTGCAGATAGACCAGCATGTCGGCGATCGCCAGCAGTTTGCCGTCAGGATCGATCTGCAAAAAGTTGCGCAGCGACCAGGCGACCGCCGCCAAGGCGATCAGGTTGGCAATGATCCGGTTCAGCCGGAGCCAGGTAAATACGCCTGACAGCGTCACCGACGCAACCGCCGCACCGACCAAGGCCAAGGGGAGTAGAATGCTTTCGTGGGCCAGGCCGAGAAAGAGCGCTCCCATCACCGCCAGTGCGGCTGTGTTGATCTGCAGGGCCCGGCTGAGGTTCATGCGGCAAATACCGTGGTCGAGCAGGCAGATTCGGCCGGCGAGGTTCTCCGGCTCGCCGCAGCCGAGGCCGATCAATGTCGATTATAGGGGGGAGTCGCGACTTTGACAGCAATCCCTTGGGCCAAGGTACAAAACGCGTGCGCGATTTGATTCGACCGATGCTGCCGATGATCCTGATCCTGGCCGTCCCGATCGTTCCGTTCTTGTTGTGGGGCGAGCGAATCGAGGCCTGGCTTGCCGATTGGCGATCCGGTTCCCCGGCCTGGCCGATCATCGCGATCGCGGTCGTAGGACTTCTGGCCACGGACGTCTTCCTACCGATTCCCTCGAGCCTGATTAGTACACTCGCCGGTTCGGAACTTGGTATCTTTCTGGGAACTACGATGACCTGGATCGGAATGAGCCTGGGGGCCGTGCTGGGATTTGGTCTCGCGCGGTGGGCGGGTCCCTCAGTTGTCCGACGACTCGTGGGCCCGCGCGACCTTTCGCGAACTTCACAGCTAGTCGAGCAGTTCGGCCCATGGCTCTTAGTGATTGGGCGTGGAGTGCCCGTCGTGGCGGAGTCAACGGTGCTGCTGTTTGGCATGCATCAACTTGCCTGGCGCAAATTTCTGCCGCCCGTGCTGCTGGCCAATCTGGGCCTGGCGGCAACGTATTCCCTGTTCGGCGATCTGGCCGACCGCTACCATTCGCTCCCGCTGGCGATGGGCATCGCGATTGCTTTGCCCGTGCTGCTCGTGGCGGCCTTTCGGTCCACGATGCCCAAGCCGAACGCTTCGCCTTCTTCCAATTCGGAATCTTCCTGAACTTCTCCCCGACCTTCCTTCGATCGATGACCACGACCGCCCTGACTCTCGATGAACTGTTGCGGCTCGAACGTCCGCTCCGCGACGAACTTCGTACCAGTGCCCCTGGCCCCAGCGGCAAACTGCCGCTCACGGATGAGATTCTCCGCAACTGGTCGAGCGGCGATCTCTTCGGCCTGACGCAGAATGCAGGGATGGGCTGGAACCCGGCCGACCTGCTCGGACCGCAGTACCTGATCCTCAGCACGCAAGGGGGCGTGCGAGCGCCGGATGGAACGCCTATCGCGCTCGGCTATCACACGGGACACTACGAGGTCGGCTTGCTCGTGCAGGCGGCGGCTCGCGAAATCAAGGCGTTTGGCGGAGTCCCCTTTGCCGCGTTTTGTTCGGATCCATGCGACGGGCGGACGCAGGGGACCACGGGAATGTTCGACAGCTTGCCGTATCGTAACGATGCGGCGGTCGTCCTGGGGCGACTCATTCGTTCGTTGCCGCAGCGCAGCGCGGTGATTGGCGTCGCCACGTGCGACAAGGGACTTCCCGCGATGATGCTGGCGCTAGCAGCCGCCCACAACCTGCCGGGCATCATTGTTCCCGGGGGCGTGACGCTGCCGCCGACCGAGGGCGAGGACGCCGGCAAGGTCCAGACGATCGGAGCGCGCTACGCGCATGGTGAGATCTCGCTCGAAGACGCGGCCGCCGCCGGCTGTGCGGCCTGTGCATCACCGGGGGGTGGATGCCAGTTTCTGGGAACCGCGGCGACAGCCCAAGTGGTGGCGGAAGCCCTCGGCATCGCGCTTCCTCACTCGGCGCTCGCGCCGAGCGGCCAGCCAATCTGGCTCGACACGGCGACGCGCAGCGCCCGTGCCGCCGCGAGCCTGGTCGCGGCAGGGCGGACGATGCGCGACGTGCTCACGCCTGCCAGCATCCGCAATGCGATGGTGGTCCATGCGGCGTGCGGCGGGAGCACGAACTTGCTCTTGCATATTCCGGCGATTGCCTTCGCCGCCGGACTCCCACGGCCCACGGTCGACGAGTGGAGCGAAGTAAATCGCCGCGTTCCCCGGTTTGTATCGGTCTTGCCGAATGGTCCCGTCAATCATCCGACGGTACGGCTGTTTCTGGCCGGCGGCGTTCCCGAAGTCATGCTCCACCTGCGCGACTTGGGACATCTCGACCTCGATGCGCTGACAGTCAGCGGGCACTCGCTCGGCGAAGTATTAGCCTGGTGGGAGAAATCCGATCGGCGGCAGCAAGTGAGGGCGCTTTTGCGGGAGCGCGATGGTGTTGATCCGGACGACGTAATCATTCCTCCGGCGGAAGCCCGTCGCCGCGGGCTCACCAGCACCGTCTGTTTCCCGGTGGGGAATCTCTGTCCTGAAGGATCGGTTATCAAGGCGACCGCTATCGATCCCGCCGTGGTCGATGACGACGGGGTTTATCGTAAGACCGGCCCGGCGCGGGTCTTTACGACCGAACGCGACGCGATTGCGGCCATCAAGGGGCAAACGGTACAGCCGATCCGGCCCGGCGACATTCTCGTCCTGATCGGCCGCGGTCCGCTCGGTTCGGGCATGGAAGAGACGTACCAAATCACTTCGGCACTTAAGTTCCTGAAGTGGGGTCGCGAAGTGGCGGTGATCACGGATGCTCGTTTCTCAGGCGTGAGTACGGGCGCGTGCATTGGCCATGTCGGGCCAGAAGCACTTGCCGGCGGACCAATTGGCAAGTTGCGCGACGGCGACATTATTCAGATCACGATCGATCGCAACGAGCTCGTTGGTTCGATCAATCTGGTTGGCGATGGCACGCGTAGGCTCACTCCGGACGAAGGCGCGGCGTTGCTTGCGGAGCGGCCCGCGCGATCTGATCTGAAACCCGACAAGGACTTGCCCGCCGACACTCGCTTGTGGGCCGCATTGCAGCGGCTTGGCGGCGGCACCTGGGGCGGCTGCGTGTACGATGTCGACAAGATCGTCGCCGCGCTCGACGCTTACGCGAGCGCCACGATGGAAGGCCGAGCAACGCGCTGAGCCAGCGCGCTGGAGCATGCTGGCATGCGGCGATAGCATGGCTTTGTGCGGGAAATAACGGATTCAAAAAAAGTCTTCCTCGCCTTGCTTGACAATCCGCGTCAGCTTCGCACAATACGCCCTATCGATTGTCGGACGATCGAAGGTGCCTGCCATGAAATGCGTGGAGAGCTACTTTGGCTCAGAGCAGAGTCAGGCCTTTGATCGATTCCCGGTTCTTGTTTTGACTTCTCTTTCTGTTCCCGCTGTTGGTGTTCTGTCTGGATGTGCGCCGCGACGGAGCTTGCGGTGCTGGAGTGCGCGGAATTGTGCAATGAAGCGACACGCATGGCAACGACGCGCATGAAGTTGGTTCATAAGGCAATGACTCGCTGTGGAATGGAACCCAGCGAGGATGTGGCCGAAATTGGTTCTCATGCAAGCTGGGGGCGACGACTGAGCGGAACGACAGTCGGCGACCTCGTCGAGGAACGGAAGCCCCCCCGCATTTTGCCTGAGACTTTGACTCACCGATCGAAGCGTCCGAAACCAGACCGCTAAAAAAAGAGCCCCCGCCCCATTCGCGGCCAATGCCGTTTTTCGCTGGCTGCCGCACGCCGTATAATCTTCCCCATGGTGACGTGTCTCATCGGATTGGGGTCGAATCAGGGCGATCGCGTGGGAAATCTGCTCGCGGCGATTGCTGCGCTCGGCGAAGATCCGGCGATTTCTCTGCAAGCGGTCAGCTCGTTTGTCGAGAGTGCCCCCGTCGGCGGTCCCGCGGGGCAGCCAAACTTTTTCAACGGGGCGGCGATTCTCGCCACATCCCTTCCGGCGCAAGCACTTCTCACCCGACTGCTGGATATTGAGTTGCGATTGGGACGAGTCCGCGGCGAGCGATTTGGCCCTCGCACGATCGACCTTGATCTGCTCCTGTATGGAGAACAGGTGATCGAGTCGCCCACGCTGCAAGTTCCTCATCCGCGATTGCGAGTGCGGCGGTTTGTCCTCGCGCCGGCGGCCGAAATTGCCGGGGAGATGCTGGTGCCGGCGCTCACCGATGCGGAACAGCGTGTCTCGATTGAAACGCTCTGTGCCCGGTTGCCGGATCCCGCCCCAAGCGAACTGGGTCTGCGGGTCATTATGTCAGCGGCCGCGATGCAGCGGCACGTGCGAGAGATACAACTTTCGGGCCGTCGGGTGGGGGTGGTTCCCACGATGGGAGCTTTGCATTCCGGACACTTGAGCCTTGTTCAGGAGGCGCGCCGGCGGTCCGATTACGTCGTGGCCACGATCTTTGTGAATCCGACGCAGTTTGCTCCCCACGAAGACTTTACGAAATATCCTCGCACCCTGGACGCCGATCTGTCGGCCCTGTCGGCGGCCGGGTGTCAGGCGGCCTTTGTCCCTTCGGCGGAGGAAATGTATCCCCGCGGCGCGACAACGACCGTCGATCCCCCCGAGGTCGCGCTTCCGCTCGAAGGTGTGTGCCGCCCCGGACATTTTCGCGGCGTAGCGACGATCGTCCTCAAGCTGTTTCACCTGATTCCTGCCGAGGTCGCTTGTTTCGGACAGAAGGATTTTCAGCAAGCCCTGGTCATTCGCCGGATGGTCGCCGACTTGAATGTGCCGATCGAAGTGGTCGTCTGTCCCACGGTTCGCGAGGCAGATGGGCTGGCTCTGAGCAGTCGAAATCGGTATCTTTCCGCCGCCGAAAGGGAGCGGGCGCTGGCGTTGTCGCGCGCACTGAGGCAGGCCGAACAATCGATCCAAGCGGGCGAAACGGAGAGCAACCGGATCGTCTCGGCGATGCGCGAAACGCTCGCCGCAGCCGGGATCACCAGCATCGACTATGTGGCCCTTGCCGATCCGGAAACGCTGGCCGAGTGTTCGCACGTCGAAGGGAAAACTGTCGCGCTCATCGCTTGCCGGGTGGGAAGTACGCGGCTGATCGACAACTGCCTGCTCGATCCAACGATCGATGCTGGCTCCGCCAAGCGGGGAGCGGTGCGTGCGTAGCGTTTTGTTCCATATTCCTGCGGAATTGGCTGGATACCCGGTCTTTGGTTTGGGCTGGCTCTTAGGCGTATGGCTCGCGGTGAGTCTGGCGATCCTGGGATGGCTGGCGATCCAGGGGCGGCCCGCACGCGAACTGGCCAGCTACATTCCGTTTCTCTTGATCGGCGCAGTAGTAATCGCCTTTCTGCTGCCAGGAATGGTCGAACATGATCGGGCCGGCGTCCCGCTGGGAATTCCGGTGCGGGGATTCGGCGTCATGCTCATGGCGGCCACGGTCCTTTCTGTCGGACTGGCGGCCTATCGGGCCCAGCAAATGGGGATTGAGCCCGATCACATCTACACGCTGGCGTTTTGCATGTTCGTTGCGGGGATCGTGGGGGCCCGTCTCTTCTTTGTGATTCAATACTGGCCTGAGTTCGTCGCGATCGGTCCCGACAAGGCGATCGACTGGGCGACCACGACCAAAAAGCTGTTCAACGTCACGCAAGGTGGGCTCGTCGTTTATGGGTCGGTGCTGGCCGGGCTCCCGGCGGGGATCTGGTACTTGCGCAAACACCGCCTGCCGGTCCTCGCCATCGGCGACGTCATTGCCCCCAGCATGGCACTCGGACAAGCGCTGGGCCGCGTGGGTTGCTTCTTGAACGGCTGTTGCTTTGGAGGCGTGTGCCTGACGGCTCCCTACGCGATGACTTTTCCCGCCAGCAGTCCTCCCTACGCCGACCATCAGGTGGCGGGCTGGTCCTCGGGAGTGTGGCTGAATGAAGTGGGGGGAAGAGTGGCCGTCGCCTATGTCGATCCAACGGGGGGCGCAGCCCAGGCCGGTGTGCAAGCAGGGCAATCGGTCGAGCGGATTGGGGGGACGCAGGTCGGCTCGCTCGCGCAGGCCCGCGAGTTACTGCTCGCCGCGAGCGGCGGTTCATATGAGCTGGAAACAGCCGCGGGGGCCATTCATCGCTGGAACAGCCCGCCGCCGTCAAGGAGCGTCCCGATCCATGCCACGCAGTTGTACGCGGCCGTCGATGCCGGGCTCCTCGCACTGCTCCTCTGGGCATACTTTCCGTTTCGCCGCCGCGATGGGGAGGTGTTCGCCCTGCTGGTCACGTTGCACCCGCTATCGCGATTTGTGCTGGAGCTGATTCGCAGCGATGAACCGGGGCAGTTTGGGACGCAACTGACGATTTCGCAGCTTCTGAGCCTGGCCATTCTGGCGGGTGCCGGCGTGCTATGGTGGTACATAGAACGACAGCCCCGCGGGAGCGCCTTGCCGCTGGTGGACAGCCGCTAATTCCCGGCCATTTTCAGGATTTCGCAAACTCGGTGAAGTCCTCCTCCAATTTGCCAGCATGCAGATCGTCATTACAGCCGTTGGCCCCGACAACGTCCGCCTCGCCGATCCGATCATTCACTATTTGACCGGTCAGGGAGCGAGCATTGCGGAAATCCAGATGTACGATCACGACGAAGAAGCGGTCTTCGCGATGCTGGTGCGGATCCATCTGCCGGCCGAGCAGTTGCCGGAAATCCGCAAGGCCCTGTTGGAGATCGGCCGCTTGAAAAATTTGTCGATCCGCATCTGGTCCCCCGAGGAGCGAGCGTCTCGGCCGCGGCTCGCGATTTGCGTCACCTATCGTCCCGAAACGCCGCTGGCCCTCCTGAGGGCGATTCGCGATGGACAAATCAAGGCCGAGGCAGCCGTGATGGTGGGCAATCGAACGGCCTGCCGGGGAATTGCCGAGCAGTTCGGCGTCCCGTGGGAAATGGTTGGCGACGCAGACGGGCGCACCGACGACGAGCAGATGGTTGCCGTGCTCGATCAGTACGACGTCGATTACGTCGTGTTGGCCCGCTACATGCGAGTGCTGCCGCCCGCCAGCTGTTGGAAATATGCCGGCGGTCGGATCATCAACTTGCACCACGGCCTGTTGCCGAGCTTTCCGGGCCTGCGTCCCTATCATGACGCTTACGCCGGGCGGATGCTCACCTACGGCGCCACGTGCCACTTCATCGTGCCCGAACTGGACGCGGGGAATCAGATCATCCAGCAGTCGACGTTCACCGTTCCGCCGGGGACGAAGCTCGAAGAGATCATCCGCCTGGGGCAGGAAGACAATGAACCGCGCTGTCTGGTCGAAGGGGTGCGGCGGGTCGTCAATCGCGAAGTGCAGCTGCACTTCCACCGCGTCGTCGCCAGGAAGTAGTTCTGGCGACTCGCTCTCATCCACGCCCTCTCCCCCAAGGACGGCTTTCTATTCTTCGGCCTGCAGGTGCGCTTCGACGAACCACAGGTACTTGTCGAGATCGCGCGAGATGCCGGTGAAAAGATCGGCCGTGTCCTTGTCCCCGAGCTTGTCGGCCTCGTCGATCGCAGCGCGGGTGCTTTTGCCGAGCGAGGCAATTGCGTCGGCCAGTTTGGCGACGTGATCGCGGCCTGTCTTGATGTTCGTCGGGTAAGCGGGCAGTCGCGACGTTTTCGCCACGGTCTGCAACGTGCCGTCGGCGGTGCCACCGAGCATGACAATCCGCTCGGCCAATTCGTCGATGGCTTCCTCCGCCACAGCGGCCACTTTGTCGAACAGTTCATGCAGGGCGATGAAGCTCGGACCTTTGACGTTCCAGTGAGCCTGCTTCGCTTGGAGGCCGAGGTCAATGGTGTCCGCCAGAATCTGGGATAGCAGCCCGTTCACCTTTTCGCGGACGCCGGCGGACAAGTCGTTGCGGGTAGCCGTCATGGTTTGTGTCTCCGTGATATTGTTGCCGGTCGGCAAGAGGGGCGATGATCAATGATTGCCTGTCCCGGATTTTCCTTGCCGGGATTTTCCTTGCCGGGATCGAGCTTCCCTACCAAGTCGCGGCGTTCAATCATCGAGCCGATTTCTGCCACCTGCAAGTCTCGGCGATTCGTAGCGGCTCGTCCAGGGAGTCAATACGACCCCCACGTCCTGCCGCCCGCTAGGGGCGAGCGGGCACTAGCAGCCGATCGCCCGATCGAGATGCACATACCCGCCGTCGACATGGATCAGTTGCCCGGTCGTATGACTCGAACGATCCGAGAGCAGGAAGGCGACCATGTGGGCGATCTCCTCGCCCGTCGTCATGCGCTGGCCGAGGGGAATGCGGCGCTCGATCTTCGCCCGCTCTGCGGCGGGATCGGCCTGGGTCGCAAGCCAAGTGGCATACATGGGCGTCCAGCATTCGGCCACGATGACGGCGTTCACGCGAATTCCTACGGGGCCCAGTTCCACGGCCCACTCGCGCGTCAGAGCGTTGCGGCCGCCATTGGCCGCCGCATAGGCGCTCGTTCCTCCCTGGCCCGTTTCAGCTACTTTCGAGCCGATGTTGACGATCGCGCCGCGATGCTTCTTGAGTTCCGGCAAGGCGAAGTGAGCAAGTTCGTAATAGTGGATAAGATTTTTCCGCAGGGAGGCCAGAAACCGCTCCGTATCGCCATGCTCCAGATTGACTCCATCGTTGATCCCGGCGTTGTTTACCAGGCCGTCGATTCGGCCGCAGCGGCTGACGGTCTCGACCACCGCCTGCTCGCACTCGGCCGTTTCCGTTAGTTCCGCCGCAATGGCCAGGGCCCGGCCGCCGCTCTCTTCAATCGACCGCACGAGGGCCTCGTTGTCCGCCGGATTCCGCCCCAGCACCACGGGGACCGCTCCCTCCGCAGCCAGGACACGGCAGATGGCCGCACCAATTCCCTTGGCGCCGCCCGAAACGATAATAACGCGATCTTGCAGATGTAAATCCATGAGCTGACTGCCCGATTGTCAGGATACTGCGGGGCGCTGCCAGCCCGCCATCTTGGCCTCGAAGTACTGAGCGAAGCGGTCCGCTTCGATCGCTTCTCGGGCTCCCGACACGATTCGTTGATAGTATGTCAGATTGTGGTGTGTGAGCAGGATCGGGCCGAGCATTTCGTCGGCCAGGAATAAGTGCCGCAAGTACGCCCGGCTGTGGCGGCAAGCGAGGCAAGGGCAGCCCACTTCGATCGGCCGCTCGTCCCGCTGATGAATCTGGTTCCTCAGCCGGAGCGGCCCCTCGTCGGTAAACGCCAGGGCGTTGCGGCCGTTCCGCGTCGGCATCACGCAGTCGAACATGTCGATGCCGCGGTGAATTGCCTGCAGGAGATCCTGCGGCGTTCCGACCCCCATCAGGTACCGCGGCTTGTCGACCGGCATCGCCGGACATACCACGTCGAGGACGGCGTACATTTCCTCGGGCTTCTCGCCGACCGAGAGTCCCCCCACGGCATAGCCCGGAAAATCGAGCTCCGCGAGTTGCCGCGCACACCAGACTCGCATCTCCGGGTCGAGCCCACCTTGAATGATGGCAAACTGTGCCTGATCGGTCCGCCGGCCTGCTTGCCGGCAGCGGGCGGCCCAGCGAATCGTCCGGTCGCAAGCGTCGCGAATCGTCTCCGCCGAGGCGGGGAGCGCGATCACGTGGTCGAGCACCATCGCCACATCGCTCCCCAGGGCTTCCTGGATTTCGATCGCCCGCTCCGGCGAGAGCGTGAGCAGGCGGCCATCGATGTGCGAGCGAAAGACCGCGGCGTCCTCCGTCACCTTGGTGTTCTGGGCCAGGCTGAAGAGTTGAAAGCCGCCGCTGTCAGTCAGGATCGGTCCGTCCCAGCCCATGAAGCGGTGCAGTCCGCCCAACTCGCGGACGATCGTCTCACCCGGGCGCAATGCCAGATGGTAGGTGTTCCCCAGGATCATCTGAGCGCCGGTCGAGCGCACTTGCTCGGCGGTGAGCCCTTTGACGGCCGCCTGCGTGCCGACGGGCATGAATGTGGGCAACTGCACGTCGCCGTGAGGCGTCGAAAATGTACTTCGGCGCGCCCGAGAGTGGGCGTCGGTATGGTGCAACGTGAACGAGAACGACATGGGATCAGGCAACCGGCGGGAAGTTTGTTTCCCGCCGCGGGCAGAGCCAAGCCGCAGCCAGTCGATACCAGCCGCGAGCTACCCAATTTGTGCGGGATCAATTGTTCCCAAGATACGCTGCATCGAGGCCGAAGTCTTCGGCCACTTCGTAGGCAAAGAAATCGCGCGCGATTTTGTTGGCCAGCGTGTGCATGAAGGCGTAGCGAAAGTTCGCTTCGTTTTCGGTCACGTGCCGCGCGCCGTTCTCGGGCCACTGTAATTCGCGCACAGGGCTTTCGTATACAACTTCGCCCCCCCGCTGCAGATCGTAGACCCGCGTTGCGACCATGGCCTTACCTTTGAGGAGTGTCTGCCCTTCGTGAATACTAAACGACACCAGGTCGATTCCGACAACCATGTCGGCCTTCACGCCGCGGCCAATATCGACGTAATCGGCAATGTCCTGATCGTGGCCATCGAACCAGCTTTCGACTTCGGTCCGCCGGACGAGCTTGATATCCGGGACGTTGTACCCGAGCGATGTGCTCACCATGCGGGCGATCTGATCCGCCTCGCTGCCAGGACCTTTCAGCGAATCGGCATCCAGGCAGACGACCGCCACCCGCTTCCCTTCGAGCCCTTTGAACTTAGGCTCTACCTTGTTCCCCTTGATCCAGTACGCCACCGTCGAAATCATGCCGCAGCCAGGGGCTGAAGCAATCGCCAACAGCGCCAGGCAAACGCCCAAGGCCAGGTGGGGGACGCGAATCGTTCGCATGGGCACTCCTTTGCCAAGCTAACCAGGGGACGCGGCAAATCTTCCCAAGCGGGAAGACCAGCATTCGTCCACTCAACCGCCAACGTACAACCGGATCGACCAATCGATCAGCGTTACCGCCATCACGAACAGGCCGATGCCAATTGTCCACTCCTCCCGCGGCGGACCGCCTATCCAGCGTCCCGCCAACCCGCTGCCGACCATCCAAGGGCCCAGCAGCAGGCAAACCGCCGCCAGGACCGCGCCGCCGGTGTTCGCCCGGGCAGCTGCCAGCACCTGGCCGCGCATCATGTGCGACCAACTGGTGGTCATCCCGCACGATGGGCAACGCAGGTCGTACCACACCCGGATCGTACAGGGGGGCAACCCCAGCTGCTGGTGAGTTCCCAGCCCCTTCGAACTGGGCGTCAGGCAAGCTGCCGTTGCCAGCAAACCGACCAGCATCACCCCCGTGAGGAGGACCACCAGCCGTTGCCACGACCGCAGACCGCGAGCGGAGTATGCCCCGTGATCCTCAGGCGTGGTGGGCGGAAAGTACTGCACAGTTGCGGGAGCGACAAGACGAGAAATTGCCAAGTTCCGCCAATATCGCTCGGCGCAGGACCGCTCCGCAAGCGGCTCTTGCGCGTCGGGCGGCGCGAACCGACGGAAGGCGGGGTGGATTGCCTGCCACGGTTGACGCCATGTCCCTCCTGACGCACAATCCGCCGGCCCTCATTTCTTTCCCAAGCCTCCTGAACTACCGTGATTCCCCGCCGCTTGCTGGTCCCGCTCGTGCTGGCGATTCCCGTGCTCGTGGTTACCTTGGCCACGCTGGCCTGCGCTTCGTGGGTCGCCGAAGGAATGCAGGACCTTGTCGCCGCGCGGGCGCTCAGGTGGATCGCGACGGGCGCGGGAATCATTTTGCTTGTCGATGCCATCCTGCTGCTTACGGCTCTGGGGGTTAACGCGGTGCAGGAGGACTCGCAACCGCCGACCGAGTGACCTGCGAGACAGTCTGCAACTGATACCACCACCGCCAGAAGATCGCCGCTCCCAGGCCTCCGGCCGCATAACTGACGATATCGCCTGGATCGGGAAACGCGATAGTCCGCCAGCCTTCCAAGTTGGGCAGGAACACTTCGAACACGAGCGACCAGACGACAAGCGGCACAATCAGCTCGAGCGGCGTCGGCAGTCCGTCATGCGTCCGCAGACGCAGCACGCGCTGTCCCCAGAGGA
>JALORD010000360.1 GCA_025459145.1 Pirellulaceae bacterium
CGAGTTCGGCTTCCCGTCCCTGGCGATCGGTCTTTACGACACGGTCCTGGCGATCGACCACGTCCTGCATCGGGCGTGGATCATTTCCCAGGGATTTCCTGAGGTCGAACCCGCGGCCCGCCAGCGCCGCGCTCGGCAAAGGATCGACCAGTTTCGCGATTGGCTGGCCGAGCCGCTGGTGACTGGCGCTGCTGCAGCCGGGACTCAACAACTTTCACCCTCGGCTATCGAGCGCTTGAAACTCGAGCTCGCACCTTGCTTCTCCGTTCCGGGCCCTGAGGGGCTCGTAAGCAATTTCTCGCCGGCGGCGTATCTGACTGCGATTGAGCGGGCGATCGAGTTCATCTATGCGGGCGACATTTTTCAGGTCAATCTGGCCCAGCGGCTCCTGTATCCCGCCAGCGGCGATCCGCTCGAGTTGTATTTGCGCCTCCGGCAGCGAAACGCCGCGACATTCGCCGCGTGGCTCGATGCGGGCGAGTTTCAGATCGCCAGCGCCTCGCCCGAGCGACTCTTCTCGGTACGCGATCGGCAGGTCGAGGCCCGGCCGATTAAGGGGACCCGCCGCCGGACCGCATCGGCCGAGGCGGACCTGTTTGCCGGCGACGAATTGCAGGCCAGCGACAAGGATCGGGCCGAGAACATCATGATCGTCGACCTGCTGCGGAACGACCTCTCGCGCGTCTGTACGCCCGAAAGTGTCCGCGTCACCGAGCTGTGCAAACTCGAAACGTACCAGTTCGTCCAGCATCTGGTCTCGGCGGTGACCGGCACGCTCCGCGAAGGATGCTCCGCGATTGATCTCGTGCGAGCGGCGTTTCCGGGCGGTTCGATCACCGGTGCGCCGAAGGTTCGGGCGATGGAGATCATTGCCCAGCTCGAGCCGACTGCCCGCGGGCCGTACTGCGGCTCGATCGGATACTTTGGCTTCGACGGCTGGGCCGACCTGAGCATCCTCATCCGCACGATCACCGCCGCCCGCGGTTGGTGGCAGTTCCCTGTCGGCGGCGGCATTGTCGCTCAATCGGACCCGCGCCAAGAATACGAAGAAACCTGGCACAAGGCGGCCGGGCTCATCCGGGCGCTAGTTTGATGATTGTCACTTGTCATTTGTCACTTGTCAGTTGAGCCTGACACCCAGAATGCGAAACCTTGAACTTGGAACCTTGAACTCTCCCGTCCCGAGCCCTAGACCCCAGCCCTAGTCCCTCGCTTGCTACTCCTCATCGACAACTACGACAGCTTCGTGCACAACCTGGCGCGCTACTTCGAGCGGCTGGGGGTCCAGACGCTGGTTGTGCGCAATGACGCGGTCGATGTGCCTGCGGTCGAGCGGCTCGATCCGGCGGCGATTGTCGTCTCGCCGGGGCCGTGTACACCGAGCGAGGCCGGGGCGTCGCTCGACATTGTGCGGCATTTTGCTGACCGCAAGCCGATTCTGGGTATCTGCCTCGGCCATCAGACAATTGGCGCCGCGCTTGGGGCCAATGTCGTTCGAGGTCGCGAACCGGTCCACGGGCGGGCCAGCCAGATCACGCACGGCGCGAAGGGAATCTTCGCGGGACTGCCCAGTCCGCTGACGGTCGGCCGCTACCATTCGCTGGTGGTCGAGGAGGCATCGCTGCCCCCGGAACTTGTCGTCTCCGCCCGCACGGCCGACGGAACAATCATGGCTCTGGCTCACCGCGAGCGGCCGGTCGTCGGCCTGCAGTTTCATCCCGAATCGATCCTGACCGACCGCGGGTACGATCTGCTCGCGGGGTTCCTGCGGATCGCCGGATTGCCGACGTCCCTCCATGTGCCGACGATGGAGAGCGAGCGGCCGAGTCCTCCGACGCTTCGGCCGCTGCCGAGTCGCCCGGTGACCTTTTAACACTCCTCGATTCGCGCAACTCTCGTGACCCACGCCGACGACGACACGCTGATCCTGGAAGGGATCCTTACCACGCTCCGCGAGGACGGCTCGGTCAATGTCGCGCCGATGGGACCGCGCGTTGACCGCGCTTGTTCGCAGCTTGTCCTGCGGCCGTTTCGTACGTCGACGACCTATCAGAATCTAAAGCGGCATGGCGAAGGGGTGTTTCATGTGACCGACGATGTGCTGCTCTTGGCTCAGGGGGCGATCGGCCAATTGCACGAAATGCCGCCGATGTTTCCCGCGACAGCCGTGCGGGGAATGATCCTAGCCGACGCTTGCCGCTGGCTGGCGTTTCGCGTAACGGAACTTGATGATACCCAGGAGCGGACGACGATCCGCTGCGAAGTGGTCGATCGCGGCAGGCTCCGCGACTTTTTCGGCTTTAATCGAGCCAAGCACGCGGCGCTCGAAGCGGCGATCCTCGCCACGCGGGTCGAGATCCTGCCAGCCGCCGCGATTCGCGAGCAACTGGCCGCACTCGTGCCGCTCGTCGACAAAACGGCCGGCCAACAAGAGCGTCAAGCGTTCCAAATTCTAAAAGACTACATCGACCAGCAACTCAAATGACCAATGACCAATGACACGTGACCACTGACATTTGCCAATCAAACATGCCCCGCACGGTTCTCATCACCGCTCCCAGCCGACTGCACTTCGGCCTGTGGTCGCTTGCCAGCGGCCGCGGCCGGCAGTTTGGCGGCGTGGGGGCGATGATCGACCGGCCGGGGCTCGTCGTGCGGCTGGAGCAGGCGAGCGAGCTATCAGCCGCCGGCCCGCTGGCCATACGGGCCGCCGAGTTCGCGCGCCGCTGGCTGGCGTTTCACGAGCGCTTGCCCGAAGCGGCGACGCTCCGCGCGCGGATCACGGTCGAGCGCGCTCCGCCGGAGCATGCCGGCCTGGGGACCGGCACGCAGTTAGGCCTCGCGGTTGCCGCGGGACTGGGCGCGCTCGCCGGTTTGCCGCGCGCCTCGCCGCAAGAGTTGGCAATCGCCGTCGGCCGTGGGCTCCGCTCCGCCGTCGGCACCTACGGGTTTGTGCAGGGGGGCCTCGTCGTCGACCAGGGCAAGCTCCCCGGCGAGCCGATCGCCCCGCTCGATTGCCGGATCGACCTGCCGGCACAGTGGCGGCTGGTCCTCGTTCGGCCGACGGGACTGGCCGGCCTCTCGGGGGACGACGAAATGGCCGCGATCGCCGACCTGCCCGCGGTTCCGCCCGAAGTGACCGAGAGGCTGATTGGCCTGGTTCGCGAGCGGCTCGTCCCCGCGGCCGCGCTCGCGGATTTCGCTCCGTTCAGCGAGAGCCTGTTCGAGTACGGCCGCACCGCCGGCCAGTGCTTTGCTGCTCGGCAAGGAGGCCCGTTCAACGGCCCCGTTCTTACCAAGCTCGTTCACGTGCTCCGCGAACTAGGCTGCATCGGCGTCGGCCAAAGCTCGTGGGGCCCGACGCTCTATGCGTTGCAGCCAAGCGAAACGGCGGCCCAATCGTTCGTGCAGCGGTTGTCCGCGACACCAGGCCTCCCGCCGCTGGCGCTCGAAATTGCCCAACCGGCCAATCGGGGGGCGACGATTCAGTGCGGCTGACGTAGCGCAGAGCAGGTTGCCATCACCAAATGGCGTACCAGGGATCTTGCTCGATCGCCGCACTCAGGCTGCCGCCGCCATAGACGGTGCTGGCCGTGGAGGACGTCGCCCAACGCGTCTTGCCGGCTGGCGTCGTGAGTCCGACGGCGTCGATACAGGCCCACGAGCCTTTGGCCGAACTATCGACGTGGATCTTCACCCGCTGGACCGACTTGATGGTCGCGGGCACAGGTACGCGAAACAGTCCCGTGCGAAGCGTCGGCAGCGTCGGGTCGGTTCCCTTCCAGATGCTCGTCTCGTTGCCCGAGCGATCGATGACGAGAACCTCGGTAACGCATCCGACCGAGTAGGTTTCGTACAGGTCGATGGTCGACGCGGCTACCGAGCTGTCAAACCCGACCTCGACCCAATCAACCGCGCTCGATCGCGCCGGACACCACGACTTTCCCGCTCCGCCGGTCGGATCGTCCGGCGGACCGAGAATGTCGGCCGCTCCCCAGAGCGGCTGCATTGTCGTCGGAGCCACCATCTGCTCGAGCTTGGCGATCCGCTGTTCGAGGCGGCTCCGGTCCTTCCACCACAGGGCCGCCAGCCCGGCCAACAGCATCAGCCAAAACAGCGTCCCCAGGCTGAACTGCGGGCGCAGCCAGAGGCGCGGGCGTGGTGAGACAGGCGGCGTCGACATCGGCGAGCATTCCGAGTGATGACACGCTATTATCCAGTGGGCCGCGGCCGGGCAACAAGCGGCTCGGATAAGGTTGTTACGTAGCTGAAACCTTGGAGACGGCGGGCCTATCCTGCGACCAGCACGATAGGCCCCTGCCCGTGAAGACGCGAGGTCCGATGTCCCGGAAGCACATTCTGATCGACGACGACGTGCTCCACCGCAATCTGCAGGCATTCCTGCGCACGCCAGCCGGGAGCAAAGTGCGCGATTCGTTCGACATGCCGCTCTGGCTGTGTTTGTTCGCGGGAATGATGCTGTTTTGCGCGGGCATGTGCATGCTGCCGACGATCGTCTGGACGCTGGCCGGCGTGCAGATGCTTGGGGCGCTCTTGAGGTTCGAGTTTCTGAAGCCGGCCTGGGAGAACGGTTCGCGAAAACCCGAACTGCTCCGGCCGCTCGTCGGTTACGGCATCATCATTGGCCCCAGCGGCAAGTATGGTCTGGTGTTGGGGACGTTCCGTCCGTCGCGCGAGTACTCGCCGGCGCAACTTGAAGAGCTCGCGAAGTTTCTGGGGGGCGTCTATTCGGGCCGAAACGAAGATCCACGGCTTGCGGAGCTAGCGGAACTGCTGCGCGACGACAGCTATCAGGCCAACCGCCGCCGCCGGGTGCCCGAACCGTATGCCGAAGGGCTCGAACTCTACTTGTTCGATGTCGAGATCGACCCGCACAAGGCTATTTTGACGGACGAGGGAACGCCGCTTTTCCTGTTTGCCGCAGAACCCGGAGAGAAGGGGGAAATCGCCCAGGTTCCGGCTGCGGTGGGCGCGGGCGCCATTCATTTGGTTCCGGCGTAAGTTTGCGAGTGGCGCTCGGCAGGAGGCGGGATGCCGCCGGCTCGCGGAGTTAACGTGAATGATCAGGGGACGTCATGAAAAGTCGCAGCCGCCTCTACGAATGGGTTTTTGGTGCTGCCCTGATCGCCTTGCTGGCCGCAGTCACGATTCCGGCGATTCAGGCGGCCCGCGAAGCGGCCCGACAACATACTTGTGAGAACCATCTCAAGCAGCTCTCGCTGGGCCTCCTCAATTATTCGGACACCTACGGTTCGTTTCCCCCGGGAACAACCGGCAATCGTGAACTGCCGCCGACGGAGCGGTTCAGCTGGTATCCCGCGATTTGGGTTTTCATCGAAGGGAAACCGCCCCGATTGCTGCTCGATGAAACGCAGGCCTGGAATGCCGAGGTGAATCGCTTGCCGAAGGCTGAGTTTACAATCGATTGGGCGGAGCCGACCGAAAGGATCGAGATCCGTCCGCTTCCTCCTCGTCCGTTGTTTGCTTGTCCGAGTGCGAAGCCCAGTGAACCGATTTTCGGCATTGCCGTCACGCAGTACATCGGCCTGGCGGGACTCGGACCGCAATCGCCTGAGTTTGATTCTGGCCAACCCGGCGCTGGTGTGTGGGGCTACGACCGCCAAACGAAGATCG
>JALORD010000361.1 GCA_025459145.1 Pirellulaceae bacterium
GGCGACCACGCCTCCAACATCGCCGAAGACGTCATCTACCTCATCGAAGGCAAGATCATCCGCCACCGCACCGAAGCCTACGGCCGCGCCCGTGCGCAGGCATGAGCCCCGCGCCGGCGCCCTGCGCGTCAATACGTCATCGGCGAAGGCGGCCTCCGGGTAATCCTCGCTAAGTACCCCTCAACGTAAATAAGGATACATATTCCCTGAACGTAGGCGCAGATTGATTCTGCGCCGCTTGGTGCGTCGACCCCCGGTTTTCCCGCTGTTTTCTGCACTCCTTCGAATCCCTCCCCATCCGCTGCAAATAGGTTGCGGAGGCGCAGTGCGAACTGAACTTGCAATGCGTTTGTTGTCGTTCAGTTGCTGCTGGGATTCTGAGCCATTGCGTGCAGGTGCTGCACCTCTTCGTCGAGCTGGTGCATGCGAATCACCAGTGCGAGGCTGTTTGAGATCGAGTTCAATGCGGCGAGGATCTCGTCCGACATTGGTCGCCCGGCGAAGACTGCGATGACGCCGACCGCGCGCTCGCCGACCACCAGCGGGTGTCCGGCAAAGGCGGTGATCTCCGCGGGTAGCGACCACATGCGTTCACTCCCCGGCGAGCGGTGGGAGATGTCATTCGTCACGTAGGGCTGGCGATCTTGGGCGATCTGGCCGATGCGGTACTTGCCGACGGGAACCCGATAATGGGGACCCACGATCAGCTGGCACGACCCGGCACTCGCCGCGAGCTCCAACATCCCTTCGGGCTCGTTGAGCGTCCAGATTCTCGCCAGGGCGATATCCAGATTGGCAACGGCCAATTCCACGACTTCCTCGAGAGCGGCGCGGAGTCCCTCCCCACGGGTCAGCGCTGTGCCGGCTGCTGTCACGAAGGCTGCGGCGCGAAGCTGTTCGGCGGCTGCCGCCTCCGACTGTTTGCGGGCCGAGATATCGCGTACCACACCGCTGAACAACCGGCCGCTAGGACGCTGAACCTCGGCAACCGAAAGTTCAATGGGGAACTGACTGCCATCCTGTCGCTGGCCGATCAATTCGACGGTTTTACCCACCACTTTGCGCACTCCGGTGCGCAGGTATTCCGCCAGGTAGCCGTCGTGCCGCTCGCGGTGCGGCATGGGCATCAGCATCCGCACGTTGCGTCCCAGCATTTCGCGGGCAGAATAGCCGAACATCGTTTCGGCGGCCGGGTTGAGCGATTCGATAATGCCGCTTTGATCGATGGTGATCATCGCTTCGACGGCAAAATCGACGACGGCTCGCAACCGGGCGGTACTTTCGATCAGGGCCTGTTCGGCCTGTTTGCGTTGGCTGATGTTGCGAATGATCTTGGACGCGCCGACGACGCGGCCCGAATCGTCGACCACCGGAGAGAGCGTCAGCGAGACGGGAATGAGCGTACCGTCTTTGTGCCGGCATACCGATTCGTAGTATTCGACGCGCTCGCCGCTCCCCACGCGGTGCAGTATATCGGGCTCGTATACATTCTGTCCGGGAGGCATCAGGATGCGGACCGACTGGCCGAGAATCTCCGCGGCATTGTAGCCAAACAGACTTTGGGCGCCGGTGTTCCAGCTTTGGATGACGCCGTCGAGCGCGGTGCTGATGATGGCGACGTGCGCCGATTCGACGACTGCCGCAAGATGCCGCCGCTCGCGTTCGGTTCGGCGATGAGCTTCCGCCTGTTCGACGCGCTCGGTCACGTCGCGGGCGACAGCATAAATCGCTCGTTCCTCGGGGATGGCCTGGGCGTTCCACTCCAGCCACAGATAGTGGCCGTCCGCATGCCGATAGCGATTCAGGAACTGCACGCACGGCGCGCCCATTGAGATGCGCGAGCTTTCAGCTTGCGTCCGCTCGCGATCGTCGGGATGGACGAACTCGGTATACGGATGAGACGTCAACTCGGCTGCCGTGTAGCCGAGGACGCGGGGAAAGTTCTCATTGACGACCAGGAAGTATCCGTCGGTCGAAGCGATGCAGAAAAGGTCGAGCGACAGGTCGAAAAACCGTACGAGGTCCTGTTCAGCCCGCCGCTGATTGGACTGCAAGTAAGATGTCAGGACTTCGACTACATCGGCCGCGTCGCGGGGTCGGTCGTCGCGATCCGACGAGAGGCACCATTTGGCGAGCGTGATTAAATCGATCGGCACTTGGCAATCGTTGAGCCGCGAAAACAGCGGCACCGAGTCGGCTCGGGCCGCCTGGCGATAGATTTCGCGGCCGCTCGATCCGGTGTAAGGGGGCGAGCCGGTAAGAATCTCGCAGAGGATGCTGCCCAGGCCGAAGACGTCCGCACGCTTGTCGATCCGTCCAATCTCGCCGCGAGCCTGCTCAGGAGGCAAATACGCGGGCGTTCCGAACACGGTTCCCACTTGCGTTCGATGCAGGCCATGTTCGCCGGGTCCGGCGTCGGCCACTGCATCCGCAGCACCTAGTTCAGCCACCGCCCGCGCGGCGGCAATCGCATCAGGAAGCTCGGGTTCGTCGAGCGCCTTGGCCAGCCCCCAATCCATGACCTTCACCACGCCGAACGGGCTGACCATGATGTTGGCCGGTTTCAGATCGCGATGGATCACTCCTAGACTGTGCGCGTAGGCGATCGCCTGACACACCTGCAGGAAGATACCGAGCAGGCGGGGAATGTCCTTGGACGATTCGTCGCGGCGTTTGAGAATCTGGTCGAGCGTCTCGCCCCGCACAATCCGCATCACAAAGAAGGGCCGATTGTCGGGAAGCAGACCCAGTTCGTGAATCGCCACGATTCCTGGATGCTGGAGTCGGCTTGTGATTCGCGCCTCTTCGACAAACCGCTGCATGATCTCCGGTTTGTCGCGATGGTCTTCGCTGAGGATCTTGATGGCGACTTCGCGCTGGAGCTGCACATCCCAGCCGGCATGCACGACGCCCACACCTCCCCGTCCGATCTCGGCGCCGATGAGATAGCGTCCTCCGGCTGCGGCGACTTGGCCCATTCCGGTCGAGCATTCGGCCGGGGCGTGGAGCGTAGCCGGATACGCGATGTCGAGGCCTGCCCAAGGAGCCTCTTCTTCGCCGAGGCCGGTCTTGGGAGGGGGCGGAAAATAGGTCCGGGTAATGCCGCTCCCCCAGTCGCCCTGAGCGACGGCCGCTAGCTCGGCGGCGGGAATAGCATCGATCGATGCAGGATCGTCTGAATTCGAATCCTGCGACGTAATGGGCAGCAACGGAGAGGTCATGCGAACGCCTCACCGAAGGTTGATTGTTGACTAAGCGTCGTCCTGACGTCGAACCCGCCGCCTCTCTTGATCCTTCTCTTACGTGCCTGGGCCAAACTCTGTTTCTATTCCTTAGACGATTTTCGCGAGAGAATTGTTGTGCGATTCCTTGCGATCGCCCTTCGGTCGCACCGCACGGCCTGCGCCGCACCCGCTAGCGAGTGCAGTGCCCGCAGAGCTTTGCGCACTCTCCGCTATAGAGATATAGGCGAACTAAATCACTTTCTTCCACTAGAAATGACAGATTCTGTCATTCCCAGGCATCAAGAACGTTCAACATCCTGGGACGGAATGTGTGCGAGAAGATGCTGAGCTATTTCCGACCATCGCTGAAAAGGATGGAAGGGTAGCCCCTCTCGGGTGAGTGCTGCCGCCAAATCGCCCCGTGCATAGCGTAGGTTCGCCGGGATGAGCTTTGCCGCGTCCAGATCGGGAAAGCCGTCGCCCGCAAAAGCCACCAACCGCGCGGTGGCGAGGTTGCAGCGAACTACAGCCGCCTTGTCGATCCCATGCGTGGAGCTGAAGAAAGGCGAGTTTGTAGGCAATTCCATGACGAGTCCGCGCCCCGGCTGGAATGCGCCCAGGTTGGCGTGCAGTTCAAGCTGCACGTCGCGACTGGCTAGCAGCCGATCGATGTACCACCGGCACCCCGCCGAGGCGATGACGATCTTCCATCCGGCCGCTTGTAGTTCGGCGACGGCCGATTTGAGACGGGGTTCGATTTCCATCCGATCGACCAGCGCGAGCACCTTCGCTTCATCCGCGGTGATCGACGCGAAATAGCCGGCGAGCGCCTCAAAATGGGTGATGACGCCGGCGCGATACTGGTCCCAGTAATTCGGCGTCCCGGGGGGGACAAGCTCGCGCCGCACGAGCTCGTAAAAGTCGTAGCGGGTCAGCGTCCCATCGAAGTCGGTGACCAGGATCTTGTCGGCCACGGGTGGCGATTGCGAAATTCCATCCATTGGATTCGATTGTCAGGCGGCAAAAGTCGGGCCGTGCGTTGCATTGTGCTCCGCACAGTTTCATACTCACGGTGGCGATGGCGGTCCCCATCTCGGGCTGTATCGTCGCAGCTCGCGGCGATTCGAACGGGCAACCTGGTGGAGTACGCGATGAAGGATAGGCGTTGGCATTCGGCGGACCTGTTGCTCGCGGTAGCGGCAATCACGGGTGCGTTCGCCGCCGGCTTGCCGCAGTGTGCTGCCGCTGAACCGGCCGCGACCCAAACCGCTGCTGGCGACGAATCGAGTCCCCGCCAGTTCGTCGAGTCCTATTGTATCGCGTGCCACGACGATGCGACGAAGGCGGGAGGACTGACGCTCGCCAGCCTGTCCGCCGCGCCGCTCGCCGACAACGCCGCGGCTTGGGAGCGGGTCATTCGCAAGCTGTCCGCACGGCAGATGCCTCCCGACGAAGAGCCGCGTCCGCCCGAGCACGAGTATCACGCGGCGATCACGGCGCTGGCCAAGACGCTTGACGATGCTGCGGCGGCCCGCCCGAATCCGGGGCGCACTGAGTCGCTCCGCCGCCTCAACCGAACCGAATACCAGAACACGATCCGCGATCTACTCGCGGTCGAGATCAATGCGGAGGCGCTCCTGCCGGCGGATGAGGCGAGTCACGGCTTCGACAACATCACCGTGAGCAATCTCTCGCCGGCGCTCCTGGGGCGCTATATCTCGGCGGCCGAGAAGATCAGCCGGCTGGCCGTGGGCCGACCACCGTCGTCCCCGCGGGAAGAGACGTTTCGCGTTCGCCCCGATATCACGCAAGATGGCCATATCGCCGGCCTGCCGCTCGGCACGCGCGGAGGTACGCTCATTTCGTATCACTTTCCGGCGAGCGGCGAGTACGAGATTCAGGTCCACCTGATGCGCGATCGGAACGAAGAGGTCGAGGGGCTGCGCGAACCGCACGAACTGGAGATTCTGCTCGATCGCGAGCGGGTAGGATTGCACACGGTGCGTCCACTGAAGAGCGGCGAGAGCCAGGCCTCGATCGATGCTAAGCTGACCGCGCGGGTTCGGGTCGCTGCCGGTACGCACGAGGTGGGGGCGACATTCGTCGAGAAATCTTCGTCGCTCCAAGAAACCTTGCGCCAGCCGCTGAATGTGCATTTCAATTTTTACCGGCATCCGCGGCTGGGCCCCGCCGTGTACCAGGTATCGATCCGCGGACCGCTGGCGGCGAGTGGTGAAGCAGCCAGTGGCGAAGCAGCCGGCGACACGACCAGGACTGCACGGACAGCAACCGATAACGAGACTCCCAGCCGCCGACGGCTGTTTGTCGCCCGTCCAACCAGTGCTGCGGACGAAGCCGCCTGTGCGAAACAAATCTTGGCGACCTTGCTCCGGCGGGCGTATCGCCGACCGATCG
>JALORD010000362.1 GCA_025459145.1 Pirellulaceae bacterium
GAGCGGTGTGCTGATCGCCGCCATTTCGTCGGCCCACTCGCCATGGCTGAAGGCGACTCCCCGCAGCGACGTCTGATGCTGGATCAGCTTGACCGACAGGTGCCGTTCGCTAGTGCCCATCCGCTTCGGCGGCTCGGCCAGGCGGACCCCCGTGGCGCACAGGATCGGCCGGGGATTGCCGCAGCCAAACGGGGCCAGCGTCTCGATCTGCCGGACGGTTTGGGGCGTCAGCTGCGACAGCGGTCCCTCGGCATCGATCCGAATTTCGCCGACCCGGCAGGTGCTCGCCGATTCCCGCTCGGCCAGTTCGCAGAAAGCTTCGCGAAACGCGTCGATCCGCCCTTCATCGATCTTGAGGCCGGCCGCCGCCGCATGTCCGCCGTAGCCGACCAGATGCTCGCTGCACGCGGTGAATGCGGCATGCAGGTTGAAGCCGTTAGGCGAGCGGGCCGAGCCGATCGCCGGCTTGACTCCCAGCGAATCGAGCGAAATTAAGACGACCGGCCGGTGATACTTTTCCGCCAGCCGCCCCGCGACGAGACCGATCACCCCCGCGTGCCAGCCGCGGCCGGCCAGGACGAGCGCCGCATCGTTCTCGGGGTCGAACTGCTCCTTCAATTGCTTGGAGGCCGCGAGTTGGATGCTCCGCTCCAGGCTGTCCCGGCTGCTGTTCAGTTCGTGAATGTACTCGGCCAGCTGCTGAGCCCGCTGGGGCGAATCGGTCGTGAGCAGCTCGATCGCCAGTTGGGCCTGGCCAAAGCGACCGGCCGCGTTCAGCCGCGGCCCAATTGTGAAGCCGATGTCTTCGCTGCCCAGCGTTGGTTTCTCCGACATTCCCGCGACATCCATGAGCCGCGCGAGGCCCAAAGGGGGCATCGCCCGCAGGCTGTGCAGTCCGTGCCGCACGAGGATGCGGTTCTCGTCGACAAGCGGCACGACATCGGCCACCGTGCCAATCGCCGCGAGCCCCACGGCCGACAGGAGAAAATTCCGCAGTGGCTCGCTCACGCGCTTGGCCTGGCTGGCTCGCTGGCAGAGGGCCCACGCCAGCTTGAGCGCGACTCCGGCGCCGCACAATCCGCCGAACGGATAGTTCGAGCCGGGCAATCGCGGATGAACAATCGCCGCCGCCGCGGGAAGCACGGCTCCCATTTCGTGATGGTCGGTGACAATCAGTTCCAGACCACACTCAATCGCCGTTTGCGCCGGTTCAATGCTTGTGATGCCACAATCGACACTCACGACGAGCGACGCGCCGCGCTCGGCGAGCGAGCGAAGCGCCTCGCACGAGAGGCCGTAGCCTTCTTCCAGCCGATTGGGAACGTAGTAGCCTACGTCGGCCCCCAGGAGCTTCAGGCACGATAGCAGGATCGCGGTGCCCGTCATGCCGTCGGCGTCGTAATCGCCGTAAACGATTATTCGCCGCTTGGCGAGCACGGCGGCATAAATACGGTCGGCCGCTTCAGGCACTCCCGGCAGTTCATCGGGATCGCGGAGACCCGTCAGCTTGGCGTCGAGAAACGTGCGGGCCGCCTCGGGTTCGTAGACGCCGCGCACCAGCAGGAGCTGCGCGACGATCGGTGGAATCCCGGCTTGAGACTGCAGCCGGGCAATCCGCGCCGCGTCGTGCGGCTGAATGCGCCACCGCTTGTTGGTTCGTCCGTGAAGTGCCTGAGTCATGTCCGCCAGGGGGAAAGAGCGGACCGATTGGAACGCAGCCGCACGCCAAGTGCAACCTGCCCGCATTCGCGAGAGCCGTCTCGAAGGGGCGCCAGCGGACTACTACTTCTTCTTCTCGTTGTGCAGTGTGTGCTTGCGCAGGCGGGGCGAGTACTTCCTGAGCTTCAGCTTCTCGCCTCCCGGCTTGCGGCGGAGGGTGTAGTTGATGTCTCCGGTCTCTTCACAGACGAGAAACACCGTTTCCGCTTTCTTCTTGCTCTTAGCCATTGTCGTATCGTCTCCTGCGGGAGCAGGCTGGTGCAGTGCGCCCGGCCTGAATCATCGTTTTGAGGGAATCCGGGATTTTAGCAGCTTCCCCGCGTTTGTCGAAAGGGTGCTCGCTCGGGGCGGCGTTGGAAAACAGTGAAATTTGCCATGGATGTGCCGGAAGAAGTGCAGAAAAAGTTTGACATTGCGTACCGTGAGCCGTAGCATTCCCTTTGGAACATCGAGCGGCAGCTAGTTAGTACTTTTCGATTGAGCGAGGTAAGTCTCATTGCCCGCCCTCCGGGTGATGAACAGAAGTTCCGGTGCTGGGAGGTCGATTGCCTCCCGGCAATTCCGCGTCATTCCGCCTGCCGCTCCTCTTATCTGCGGCGAGCGCGGAAAAGGAGGTTTTGTATGGCCGTTGCCACCCTCACCGGCACGCTCACGGTCAATGCTGCGTTCCTGCAAGAGATCAAAGAGGTCAACCAGGAATTGTGGCAGCTCCTGGCAGATCTGCGACATCGTTGCCAACGGCCGATCGCCCCGGGCCAGTGCCGCCAGCTCATCGACAAGCTGTGCACATTCCGCGATCAACTCGCCCTGCACTTCTCGCTCGAAGAAGCGTACGGCTACTTCCAGGATCCGGTCGATGTCGCGCCCCGGCTGGCGGACCTCGCCGAGCACTTGCGTGCGGAGCATAAGGCGCTGTACCTCGATCTGTGCGACCTGCTCGATCGGGCGGAGCGAATGTTCTACGAGGAGCAGTACGCCGCTCTGGCTCTCTGGATTGGTCCCGAGTTTGTCGATTTCGATCGCAAGCTGAGGCACCACGAAGAGCGCGAGAACGACCTGATCATGGCCGCTTACGATGACGACATCGGCGTGGGCGATTAGCGCTCGCCAATGAGTTCTGCCAATTACGTACTGGGCGATCACTCGATCGATCGCTCGGCGGCCGTGATGTCGGCCGCAGTCAGACGCTCGTCGTGTAGGGCCGAGGCCACCAGAGCCGCGTCGCAGCCTGCCTGGGCGAGCGACCTCAAATCATCGTTGCCGCGCACTCCCCCGCCCCCGATGAGCTCAAAACCGCTGCCGAGTTCTGCCCGGAGCCGGCGGCAGAGTTCGAGCGTTCCCGTCCCGCCTTGCATTCCGACATCGGCCAGATCGAGGACGATCAGCCGCGAGATGCCAGAGGCGAGCACCGAGTAGGCAATCTCCACCGGGTCGGCCGCGCACCAGCGGGGCACCTGAGTGAGCGGCAGGCCAGCGCGCAGGTCGAGGCTGAAGATCGTCCGCTCGCGGCTCAGTTCCGCAGCGATCGAAACGAGTTCGCGGTCCGGCGCGAGCGACTCGAGCCCCACGACGAAGTGCACGTCGAGTCCGCGGGTCTCCACGGCTGACCGTACGTGGCGCGCCGCGGCTGGCGTCCCAATGCCGGCGTCGAGCCAGAGCCGCGAGAGACCCGCCCGGGCGATCTGTTCATAGGCGTCCAGGAAACAGGGCTTGTCGTCGCCCGGATACTGGATCGCATCGAGATCGGCCAGATAGGCCGCGCCGAAGCCGAAATGTTCGACAAAGGCCTGGGCAATCTTCCCCGGATGGGAACCGGCAGTCAGCCGACTGACGATTGGCCGATAGAGGTCCCGCTCGCCGGCAATTCCCCGGACGACCTGCCCCGCCAGGAGATCGATAACCGGAATCACGCGCATGGTTGCCTGCTTACAGCTCACAGCACCCGCATCCAGACGGCCTGCAGGTATTCGGTCTCGGGGCAGTTCGCCGCCACGGGATGGTCGGCCGCCGCGCCGGTCTTGGCCAGAATCTGCACATGTCGCGGCGCATGCCGGGCATAACTCGTGGCGGTCGCGGGCGCGATCTCTTCGCCGGCTTGCCGGGCCGAGGAGTAAATCATGCGCAGGAACTCCGCCGGTTCGAGCAGCCCGGCACAAGTGCACGAGAGCATCACGCCGCCCGGCGCGACGAGCCGCATCGCGAGTCGGTTGAGATCGAAGTGCTTGCGGGTTCCTTCTTCCAGTTCGGCCCGATTGCGGATCAGCTTGGGCGGATCAAGTACCACGACATCAAATCGCCGACCGGTGGCGAGCATATCGCGCATGTAGGCGAAGGCATCGGACTGTACGAAGCGGGCGCGGACCTGATTGAGGTTGGCGTTCTCGCGGGCCAGGGCCAGCGGCGCTTCGTCCAGATCGACGCCGATCACGTCGCGCGCTCCGCCGAGCTTCTTCGCCTGCACGGCAAAGCCGCCGGTATAGCAGCACAGATCGAGCACGGTCTTGTCCCGGCAAAAGCTGGCCAGCATCCGGCGGTTGTCGCGCTGGTCGCAGAAGAAGCCTGTTTTGTGCCCGGCGGCAAAATCGACGCGAAACCGCGTGCCGAACTCCTGGATTGTGACCCGCGCCGGAAGCTCGGGGGACGACAGGACCGGCCCGTCGAATCCTTCCTGCGATTCGCTGGCCGGACTGGGGCGAATCGTAAAGTGGCGCGTTCCAAGCTGTGGGGCGAGCCGCTCGATGATCGCCTGAGCTCGCTGGTACATGCCGACGCTGAAGCACTCAGCCGAGAGGACGTCTCCCAGTTTGTCGATCACGAGGCCCGGCAGCCCGTCCGACTCGGCATGGATGACGCGATAGGCATCGGTCACGTCGTCGAGCCGGAGTAACGTGCGGCGCAGCTCAACGGCGGACGCGAGCTTGCGGTCCCAGAACGCTTCGTCGGGAAGTTCGTCGCCCCAGGAGAGCATCCGCAGGGCCAGTTCCGCCCGCGGGTTATAGAGGCCATAGCCCGAACGCTCGCCCGTGCTGCCGAACACTTCGACGAGATCGCCGGCCTGCACGCCCCGATCGACCTGCTCGATCCGCTTGCGATAGAGCAAGGGATGCAGTCCGACCGATTTCGCCTGCACACCGGCAATTTGTTGGGGGAGAGCAAGCGAGCGCTGCACCACGTCCGTCGATTTCTGCATCCAACTTCGTCCTTCTGTCGCGACCGCAATTCCCCGAGACTGTGCTAAGGAGCCAACTCCACTTTGTTCCGGTCGCGTCCCCCTTTGACGCTCACCAGTTCCACCTCCCACGGCCCCGCCCCCTCGACCAGCCAGCGGACATAGACGACATCGCGACCGGGAATCGAATCGAGTTTTACGGTCGCGCCGTCGCGGCGAAGATCCGTCGGCTGCCGGAACAGCGGCTCGCTGCTCCGCAGGACGGCGATCACCTTGAGATTCTCCCCCTTCAGCGTCACGAGGTCGGGCGGTGTGATCTTGAACTTGCGATCGGCCGCCGAATGCGTCGGGCAGACCTTCGGATTCTCGACAATCGCCGTGATCTGCTGGATGCCGCCCGCCAGTTTCTCGACGACCACCGACTGAATCTTCACGAGCGGCAGTTCATCCGCATGATACAGCGAGAAGGCCATGTTGCGGTGGCATTCTTCTTCGAGCAGAAACGACGGCGGCTGTCGGACCCAGTTCTTCCGCATTCCGCCGACTTCGACCTTTCCGTACTGCGGATGCTCGACCTCCCTCCACGATGCGAACCCTTCGCCCAGGAGCAGGTACTTGTCGAACTGGTGCTGCACTTCACTGGAGCCGAAGAAGCCCTCGTGCCCACTCGTGCGGAAGAAGTTGAACGGCGTAAACAATTCATTCGTGAAGGCGTAGACACCCCGCGACTGGTGCAGCCAATCCGGGCCGCGAGCGCATCGTACACGCGGATATCGCTCGGATCGAAGGCGTCGCTCTTTTCGCCCGGCCCACGAAGGATCATCCCGCCGGCGTTGTGATACGACTGCCCGCCCGCGATGTTCGGGTGTGCACTGCTGAA
>JALORD010000001.1 GCA_025459145.1 Pirellulaceae bacterium
TCGATCGCGGCCGAGCCGTCGACGTTCGACAGTCCCGTTGCGCTCCCTCCCCAGCCGCCGAGGATCAGCGTGCAGTATTCGTCGCCCACCGGAAACGTCAGCCCGCAGAAGAAATCGTCTCCCTCTCGCCGGCGAGCCTTCAGCGTGAGTTCATAGTTTTCGCGCGGCGGCTTTCCCTTCCAAGCGATCCCCGTGCCCGGCTCACCCGCCGCCAGGACGATCTCGCCATTGGCTACTGCCACCGGCCCGTGCTTCTTAAACCAGTCTTCGTCGAGCACGCGCCAGCCGGCGAGCGTCTGGCCGTCGAACAGATCCTGCGGTTTCTCCGTCGACAGGTCGACTTCCGGCGGTGCGGCCGCGGGTGCCGTCGCGGGCTCTTCACCGGCGGCAACGCTTCTGGCAACCATCGCCAGGATTGCCGCGTAGAGTACTCGCCGCGCGAACCTGTGCCGCCCGCCGAGCGTCCTCGAATTCTTGGTCATGGTCGAATTGGAGCGAAGGGAGATTCGTAACAGAGCGGCGCGTCTCGCGAGAAAATCGCTTGCAGCCCGCCGCGCGCATGATAAACTCAGCGCCGCCGAATTTCGAGCGAGTCAACTTCTTCGCAGCTTGCTCGCGGCCGGTTTGCCAGTCGTTACGCCAGGAGCTTGAACCACTTTAGTGAAGCACGACCACCCCTCGGCAGCCGTCGTACTGCGCGGCATTTGCAAATCGTACGGCACGCGAACGATCCTGGACGGGATCGATCTGGTCATACCGCGGGGCGAAGTGCTGGTGCTGGTGGGGGCCAGCGGCAGCGGCAAGAGCACGATCCTGCGAATCGTCTCGGGTATCGAAACGCCCGACCAAGGGGAAGTCTGGCTGGGAGGAAAGCTCGTCACGGCCGAGCCGCCGAATCGTCGCCCCGTTCACACCGTCTTTCAGAACTACGCCCTGTTCCCACATCTCGACGTGGCGGGCAACGTCGCCTTTCCGCTGGCGATTGCCGGCAAGCCGGCCCGCGAGCGGGAGCCCCTCGTCCGGGAAGCCCTCACCTGGGTCCGTATGGAGCAGCATGCGCGGCGGCGGATCGAGGCCCTCTCGGGGGGCGAAAAGCAGCGCGTGGCCCTCGCTCGGGCTCTCGTGAATCGGCCGCAATGCGTCCTGCTCGACGAACCGCTCTCGGCGCTCGACCCGCATTTGCGGGCCGGAACGCTCGATCTGCTCGATCGGCTGCAGCAGGAACTGGGACTCACGTACCTGTTCATCACGCACGACCGCGAAGAAGCCCTGCGGATTGGCCACAAGATTGGTGTCCTGAATCAGGGGCGGCTCGAGCAACTCGGCACCCCCACCGAGGTCTATCACCAGCCGCGGACCGCGTATGTTGCGTCGTTCCTGGGAAAGATCAACTGGCTGGCGGGCGAACTGGCCCGCGGCTCCGGCCCCTATGTCACAGTCGCGGGCTGCCGGGTGCCGCTCGTCAGCCGCGGCGATTCGGTGCGTGAGTCCGCACTGGCTGATGGGCCGGTCAAGATTGGGATTCGTCCGGAAGAGCTGCAGATTGTCGCCCCGGCAGGCTCCGCCGGGAGAATAGCGGCAGCGCCCGATGCCGTCTCGCTGTCCGCCCGGGTCGTCAGCCGCCAGTTCTTCGGCGATTCGACGACGCTGCGTGTGCGCCTGGCAGGCGGGACAGAGCTGACCGTCGATCAGCGTCCGGCCAGCTTGGCCGGGGTGGGAGACACGGTGGAGCTGGTGTGGTCCGCCGCGGCAATGCACTTGTTTCCTGCCGATGGGCAGCCGGCGACAGATGCGGCGGCTCCTGCACAGGAGGCCGTGCAATGAATGCTGGGTCGTCGAAAGCAGGGTCTCGCGGCTGGCTGGCCGTTCCGGCGGTAACTTACCTTACGCTGCTGTTTATCGGTCCGACGGCCGTGGTGCTGACCTATTCGGTGCTCGAGCGCGACTACTACGGCGGCGTGCACTGGAATCTCTCGTGGGACGCCTGGCGGATGGCGACCGACCGAATCACGCTCGGCATCCTGGGGCGGACGGTGCTGCTCGCGGGAGGCGTGACACTTGCCAACCTGCTGCTGGCGTATCCGTGCGCGGCGGCCCTGGCCCGCATGCCGGCTGAGCGGCGAACTCTGTGGGTGCTCGTGCTCAGTTTTCCGATGCTCACGTCGCTGCTCCTGCGCACCTACGGCTGGATGAATGTGCTGCCGCTCGCGTGGCGGGGGACGCTGCTGGGCGTGGCACTCGTGCTCACGTGCAACTATCTGCCGTTCATGATCCTGCCGCTGGTGAAGGCCTTTGAGCGGGCCGACCGGACGCTCGTGCTCGCAGCGCTCGATCTGGGGGCGACCCCCTGGCAGGCGTTCTGCCGCGTGACGCTCCCGATCACCGCCAGCGGCGCCGCGAGCGGGGCGGCGCTCGTGTTCATTCCCGCCAGCGGCGAATACCTCATTCCGAACTTCATCGGTGACGGCAAGATCAGCGTCGCCGGGACGCTCGTCATGGAATGGTTCAACCATCGCCACTGGCCGTACGCCGCGGCCTGTGCGGCCTGGCTGGCGGCGGTGGTGCTCGTGCCGATTGTGGCGTCGCTGGTTTGGAAGTCCCGCACGACGGAGGCTGCCGCATGGAAAGCCGGGTGAACCGCCGATGACGCATACTCTCCAAGCATTGCTCGTCCGCTGGCTCGGCCGCGCTTCGCTCGCCGTCGTCCTCGTCAGCATGTATCTGCCGGTGGCGATGACGTTTGTCTATTCGTTCAACGCCTCGCGGATTGGCACGGTTTGGACCGGCTTTTCGATCGCCGGTTATACGCGTCTCTGGGAGCAGACCGAACTATGGCAGGCGCTCGGCGCGAGCTGTCTCATTGGCGGCATCGCCAGTACGCTTTCGGTGGCGGCGGGCACGCTGGCGGCGCTGGGCCTCCGCGCCTGGAGGCCGCGGCTGAGGCTGATTGGACAGGGAGTCCTGGCCCTGCCGCTGGTTACGCCGGACGTGATCATCGCCCTCTCGCTGGCCTTGTTTTTTGCCGCGCTCCGCCTGCCGCAGGGATACGGCACGGTCGTCGCCGCCCACTGCGTGTTTGGCATTTCCTACGCGTTCGTGGTGATGGCCGGAGCGGTCGAGGATCTCGACGAAACGCTCTACGCTGCGGCGCTCGACTGCGGCGCGACGCCGCGGCAGGCGCTGTCGCGCGTCATCCTGCCGATTCTGGCTCCCAGCCTGATCGTGGCGTGGCTGTTTGTCTTCGCCCTTTCGCTCGACGACTTTTTGATCACGTTCATGACCAAAGGGCCGGGAGCCGATACGCTGCCGATCGAGATCTACGGCCAGATGCGGTTCGGGATCAAGCCGCAGACGAGCGCCCTGTTTGTCGTGCTGTTCTTGTTCACGCTCGCCGGGGCGCTCATCGCGGGACGGCTGCTGAAGGGGCGCCATGTTGCGGTGTAAGTTTCAAGTTCCAGGTTTGTGGATGGGTCGTTTCATGGCGAAGTTCACCAGGCGAACGTGGTTGGAGTCGGCCGGAGGATGGGCCGTGGGTGCCGCAGCCGGCGCTTCGTGGCTCGCCGGCTGTCGGCCTCGCGGCAGTTCCTCGGGGCGACGGGTGCTCAAAGTGTTCAATTGGTCGGACTACATCGCCCCCGAGGTGATTCCTGCTTTCGAGGCCGCCCACGACTGCACGGTGGTGTACGACAATTTCGCCAGCGACTCGGAACTTGAGGCGCGGCTCGCGACGGGTGGCGGTGCCTACGATGTCGTGTTTCCGTCGGACCGGACGATGCATGCTTTGGTGGCCAAGCAACTGCTTGCACCGCTCGACCGGAACCGGCTTTCGAACTGGACCAATCTCGATCCCGAGTTTCTCAGCCGGCCCCACGATCCGCGCAACGAGTTCAGCGCTCCTTATTTCTGGGGCACGCTGGCCGCGGCCTACTTGCCGGACTTTATCGACGAGCCCGTCACGGGGTTCGATGTGCTCCTCGACCCACGGCGTCCGGTGCGTCCGGCACGCCTCACGATGCTCGACGACGGCGAGAACGTGATCGGCGGGATGCTGATGCACCTCGGGCGGCCGCTCAACTCGGTCGCGGCTGCCGATCTGGCTGCGGTGCAAGCGTTACTTCTCGAGCAGCGACCGCGCGTCCAGGCCTATACGTCCGACTCTTACAAAGAGCGGCTGGTCTCGGGCGACGCCTGGGCGGCCATGGGCTGGAGCGGCGATCTCCTGCAGGCGGCCACGGAAGCGGCAAGCATCGGCCGCGAGGTGCGGGTCGTGGTTCCCGAGCGGGGAACGATCATCTGGCTCGACAGCATGGCAATCCCACGCGGGGCGCAGAACGTCGAATTGGCCCACGCCTTCATCGATTGGCTGCTCGACGCCGAGCAGGCCGCCGCCAACGCCGAGTATGTGAGCTACGCCACGCCGAACGGTGCGGCGCTCGCGCTCCTGCCGGCCGAAATGCGGGCCGACGAAAGCATCTATCCGCCCGCGGCCACTCGCGCGCGATGCGAGTGGCTCGAAAACCGCGGCCGCGAGATCACGAAGATCGAAGCGGTCTGGCGAAAGGTGAAAGCGTGAAGGAGGTCGGAAGTCGGAGGTCAGAGATCGGAAGTCAGAGGACAGTTTCACCTGTCCCCAGCCCTAGCCCCTCCCCCTACGCCCATGCCTCGTCGGCAAACACCGTATCGGCCGACTCGCGGAACTGCTGCTCGCCCGTCGTCGGGCCTTCCCCTTCGGGAATGTCGGCCGCCGCGACGAAGCCGAACTCGCTCAGCGTGCCGTCGAGGCGAATGATGTATTCGCCATTTCCGCTAACGCCGAGGATGCGGAAGCGAGCCATCGAGCCGCTGGGCGGGGTGTTTCCGCCGTTGTTATTGTGCGGATCCTGGTAAATCCGCTTCGTCACGCCACCAATCGTCAGCAGGGCCGAGGGAATCGAACCGCCGGCGCCAAACTCGAGTTGCAGCGAGACGGTGGTGTTCCAGCCGCTGAGGCTATACGACCAGTCCATCGTGCCGCCGGTCGACGTGACGAGGACCATTCCGGTTTGCCCCGACGAAGCGAGAAGTTCGGCGATCAGCCCCGAGGCATCCATCAGCGAGCCGGCGTCGATTCCCCGTTCGCCGAAGTCGAGGCCGGTGATATTGCCGTTGAAATCGTCCGGCTCCCAGTCGAGCGAGAACAGGTTGTCGGTTGCACTCGCGTTGGTCACCGCAGCCAGATTGGCAGCCGTGCTCGCCGCACGATCCTTGCCCGAGGCGAGGTAGTCGGGCTGCACCTGGGTAATGGTGTAGGTGCCGGGGGCCAGATTGCCGAACGAGTAGTTGCCGCTGGCGTCGGTCATCACCTGCAGGCTGACCGGGCCGAGCAGGCCGGTGCCAACGAGTTTGATCTGTACGCCGGCAATCGGCTTGTCGCTGCCGTTGTGCAGTCCGTCGTTGTTATCGTCGATGAAGACCTTGCCGCTGACGCTCTTGGGAACGAACGCCAGGACTTCGACCTCGACCGTGGCCGTATCGGTGCCGCCGCGGCCATCGCTCAGCGTGTAAGTGAACGAATCGGGACCCGTGTAACCAGCAGGTGGCGAGTAGCGCACTTGTTGGCCGACCAGGGTGACGGTCCCGCCTTGAGCGCTTGTCGCGCTGACCGACTGGATGCTGAGCACTTCGCCCGGTACGCCGACGTCCTGGCCCGAGCTGTCGTTGTCCAGGAGATCGAGCGTGACGAGCTGGTTATTGATGTCCTTGATCGCCCGGAACAACCTGTCATCGTCAGCGATTGGATCATCGTTCACTTCGGTCACGGTGATTGTCGCCGTGGCCGTGTTCGACTGGTTCGGGCCGTCGGTCAGGCGATACTGGAACGTCACCTGTCCGCTCAGGCTTGGAGCCGGGAAGCCCGGAGCCGGCGTGTAGGTGTAGGTGCCGTCGCCGTTATCGACGAGCGAACCCGAGCCCACCAGGTTGCCGACGAAGCTGACCGACAGGGCGTTCCCCTCGGGATCGGTCGCCCCGGCCAGCAGCTGGGCGTCGGTGATGATGATCGCCGTGTCTTCGTTGGTATTGAAGCTCTTGGGCTGGGCGACCGGCGGGTCGTTCACCTCAGCCACGTCGATCGTAATCGTCGCGGTGTTCGAGAACAGAGAGCCGTCGAACGCGCGGTAAGTGAACGTCACCGGGCCGTTGAATTCGGCCGGCGGCGTGTAGCTGAACGAGCCGTTCGGATTCAGGGTTAGCGAACCGACCGCGGGGGGCGTGACGACTTGGACCGTCAGATTGGCCCGGGCGGTGTCGACATCGGTCACCAGCGGATTGGTCGATCGCAACAGGCCATTGGCCTGATTGACCGTCAGCGTCAGGTTTTCGACAGCGTTGTAGGTTCCGTCGGCGGCCACCGGCGCGTCGTTGACCGGCGTGATGTCGATCGTCACCGTGGTCGGGGCCGAGCGACGGCCGGTGCCGTCGATCGCCTGGTAGGTGAATGTCACCTGACCGTCAAAGTCGTTGCTGGGAGCGAGCGAGTAGGTGAACGAGCCGTCGGCATTGACCGACAGCGTTCCCTGGGCTGGGCTGAGGACCGAGACCGAAGCCAGATCAACCGTCAGCCCGGCATTGAGCGGCGGCGTCAGGTTGTCCGGATCGGTGTCGTTGGCCAAGAGTCCATCCTGGGCCGAGACAACCAGCGTTCCCCCTTCGGCGACGTCGTAGTCATCGGCGACGCCAATCGGATCGTCCGCGGTCGGCGCGATGTCGATCGTGACCGTGATCGGGCCGTCGCTGCCGCCCTTGCCATCGAGCACGTTGTACGTGAACGAGGTCTGGCCGTAAAAGTCAGCCGCGGGAACGAATGTGAACGTCCCGTTGGGATTCAGCGTCAGCGTTCCTGCCGAGGCGGGCGGAGCGGCGACGAGCTGCGCGGTCAGCGTATCGACCGGAGCCCGATTCGGCCGGTTATCGGGATCGGTGTCGTTCCCGAGCACGCCGAGCGCCGGATCACTGACCGTCAGTGTCTGGTCCTCGTCGGTAACGTAGTCATCGGGTTGCCCGACGGGGTCGTCGTTCACATTGGCAATGACGACGGTCACCGTGGCGGTCAGCGTGCCGTTGTTGTCGCCGAACGGAGCCGCATTGTCGGTCTCGACAATGCCATAAGTAAATGTGATCGTGCCGTAGAAATCCGGATCGCCGGCTGGCAGTGTATAGCGGATCTGGTTCCCTTCGATCGTGACTTCCCCGGCAAACTCGCCCGAGGCGATGACGGGTTGCGTGAGTGCAGCAGGGTTGAAGCTCAGCGTCTCGCCCGTATGGGCCGAGTCGTTGGCCAGCACATCGAGAAGGACGCTCACCACCCCTTCCTGGAAGTTGGCCGCATTGTCGATGGCCCGCGGGAAGGAGTCGTCCTGGGCGCGGAAGGTATCGACGACGTTGAGCGTCACCGTGTCGGTGTCGGTCTCTGTAGTCGGGCCGGTGTTGCCGTTGTCGCTGGTGACAATGGTCAGGGTGACCGTCTCGGCGCTGGCGGCCTGGAAGATGAGCGTCGCCAGCGTCGCGTTGACCGCGCCGAGCTGGCCGCTGACCACCAGGTTCTGGCTGTTGTTGCCAGTGACGAGCGCTCCGCCCGTGGCAGTCGCGCCGAGCGTGCCGCCGGTGGTGCTGTTGGTCGTGAGGGTGACGGTCATCGTCCCCGTTGCGGCATCAACATCGGCAATTGAGATTGCAGCGCCACCCGTGAAGGCGAACGTTTCGCCGATGATGATCTCTTGAGCTCCGGGGACGGAGTTTACCGGAGCGTCGTTCACCGGGGCGATGTTGATCGTCGAGGTCGCCTGGCCGGTTTTCGCGCCGCCGGTGCCCGTATTTCCTTCGTCGTTGATCTGGAGCGTCAGCGTGGCAGTGGCTGGCGGCGTGTTCGAATTGTTGATGTAGGTGAGAATCGCGTCGGGATCGGTCCCGGAGAACAGATCGTTGATCTGGTCGAGTCGCCCGCGAAGTGTCACGCTGCCGGTCCCCGAGTTCGTGACGACAAGCCCGGACCCGTTGGCGTCGGCAGTGATGATGCCGCTGGTGACCGACAGCGTCGCAGTGACAGGCGCCAACCCGGCGTCGCTATCGGCGACGGACAGGCCCGTGCCGACCAGATTGAGCACGACCTGCTCCGTCGCATTGTACGAGGGGGGCGCGGTGGCCGTGGGAGCCGCGTTGCCTGCGACGACATTCACCGTGACTTTCGTCAGGGCCGAATTGACCGAACCATTGCTGGCCCGGTAGTAGAACACCACCTCTCCCGAGACGGGGTTGGCGGGAGGGGTATAGCGAAGCACACTCCCCTGCTGCGTGACCGTCCCTCTTCCAGCGCCAGGTTGCGTGAAGCCGGCGATCGTCAACGTCCCCGGTCCGTTGTCGTTCGACAGGACAGGAATATTGACAAACGCCTGTGACCCGGTGAGGCTCTCGGCATCGATCGTGGTCGACACGGTTGCGGCGACGAAGTTCACGACCGCATCGGGATCGAGCGCAGGCGTGGCAGAATTCGAATCGAAGTGAATGTCGGCCGCTGCAATAATGGCGTTTTCCGGGTCCGAAGCGGGACCAAAATTGAGCACGGTAGCCAGCGAATCAGACAGATTCTGCACACTGCCGGCAAACGTCGTCGATGAACCCGCAGCACCGGGTTGCACATCGAGCCGCACGCGGAACATCTCGACGATTTCCGTCCCGCTTAGTTGCCGAGGCGTGTTGAGGATGCCGTTGTAGAGTCCCCCAATGTCGTTCAGACCATTGGCGAACGAATTCGGCGGAATGAAGATCGTGCCGAAGTTAAGCGGGGAATTCAGGTACAACGAATCGAAGTCGGCATCCATCACCAGATGCGGCAGGACTGCTCGTTCGCGAAGGAAGTCGGCCGTCTCGGGCTGCGGATCGAACAGGTCTTCCGTCACGGTCACGCCCGTAGCAGGCCCCGGGTTGACCAGCGTCACCACCATATCGGGCTGATTCACGTTGGCCAGTTCGTTCAGGAACTGCACCCGATAGCGTCCCTGCACACCGAGGTAGTCGACCTGAAAGTTCGGGCGGCCATCCGGCGTGCGGCCGATCAGGGGCAGACCCAGGAGCGCGTTCTGAATGGCAATCCGCGTCGCTTCGGAATTGGTACTGAAGTTGATGACGCCGGTTTGTTGGCCGCCAAACGCAATCTGGAAGGTCGTTCCCGTGCCGGCGCCGTTGAACTGAATCCGCTGCCATTCGTTGGTTTGAATCGAAGCCCGCGACGTATTCCAGTTCACATCGAGCCCGGCGAAGACGACGCCCACTTCGTTGGCCAATCGCGTCAGTCCTTCGTAGGTCAGAATGCCCGTATCCTGCACGGAGACGCGCAGTTCGAACGACTGTCCTTCCGCAACAGACGTAATGGGCGTGTTCGTTCCTTGGGCCACCGCTTCGACGAAGTACTTGACCATCGGCTCATGGTCTTCTCCCTCCGCAGTCATCGTGTTCACGACCTTCAGCAGGTCGAGAATGTTCAGCTTCGCGTCGTTATTGGGATCGATGTAGAGCGTCGGAGCGGTGCTCGCGCCGCCTCCCGCCTCTTCCCCTTCGGCGATCGGTCCCGCACCGGCAGGCGCGAGGAGATTGATCGTGCGCCCACTCAAATTGCGAGCTCCGTCCCGCACCAGCGCGTTAACCACCCCCAGGAGGTCCACGATATTGACCGCCCCATCGTCGTTCACGTCGGCAGGTCGATTGGCGTTCCAGTAGTCGGAGATGAAGACCGAATTCCCGACATCACTGGCCATCATCGTACGAGGTTCGAGCTGTTCACCGCCGCGGAGGAGCGGATTGTGCGACTTCAGAAACGATCGGCGGCGCTGGCGGGCATTCCCCGGGCGGACCTGAGGACGGCGAAACGTGCTCATGAAAACTCTCGCGTGCGAAGAAAAGTCTGTTCCGGTTTCGTCTGCGTCCGGCTGCGCCCCTCCAGGCCGCTGCCCTCCGCTCCTCGTGGTCTCGCGTGTCCTCTGGGGATCGCGAGTAACTTCATCCATGACGCGCAAGCCATTGCGCAACAAGCCTTTACGGCGATACTCCGCGGCAGCCGATTGTGCCGGTCCGCGAAACCTGATCGCCAGGGCTAAGAATCCAGCCTAGTTACGCTCAAAAATCTCTGCAATGAATTTGCTCGTCCCGGAGCGGGGTTTCTGACCGTGGGCGGGCGGAGTATTCGGAATACTCCCTCCCGCCCGTCGACTGCTGTTGACCCTTAGGAAAGGAAGTCGTCGTCAGGCAATCCGCCCACGTCTTGAGCGAGCTCCGACAGGAGGCTTTCCCAGCTGTCCGCATCGAGCGGACCCATCGGCGATTGCCGATGCAGGTGCCGATCGAAGGCCAGTGAATCATCGTCGGTGGCCACGCCGGCGGCCTGTCCTGCCGCCATCAAGGCGAGCAGGTCGTCCTCGTCGCTCTCGTCCTCCCACTCCGTTTCGACCAGCGGACTGGCCGACCGCTCGCGAACTTCGAGCGTGATGTTCCCGGCCGCGTACAGCGTGGCGGAGTCAACGAGCGAAGCCCGATGCGAACTCGAGCGGCTGGACGTGCTGCTCGAGGTGGTCGCTGCGGCTGCATAAGTGGTGGGAGCGATGGTGGGCGAGGCTTCTCCTTCGCCGCCGTCGGCCGGAGCTGCCTCCCCTTCGCCGTCGCCTGGATCGAAGTTGGCGACGATGTAGTTCACCACCGCCAAGAGGTCGAACAGATTGATCTGGCCGTAGCCGGTCCCCGAGGGATTCTGATCGCTGACGTCGATGTACCGAGCCGCTCCTGGGACACCGCCCCCCGATGGGTCGAATTCCGGCAGGTCGTCGGCCCGGTAGGGCGGGCTCGTCGGCGGCACCGTGAGCGGGCTCCCGGGCGTGATTAACTTGCTTTCCAGGTAGGTAAGGAAGTTCACGACATGCAGCAGATCCAGGATGTTGACCACGCCGTTGTTGTCCACATCGGCCGGCACCGTGTTCGGATTGCCGTTGTGGTAGGCCGGGCCGGTGATCTGGATCAGGTAGTCTTCGACTTCGCCGTCCGGGGCAGGGCCCACGGGGGAATTGATCGATCCAGTCGTAAACCGGATCCGCATGAACGAGTCACCCTGCCCGCCATCGGGGAGGATTCCCAGATCGAAGATCGCGGCCGCGCCGGGAGTGTCAAACGTGGCCCCTTGGACCAGGTATTCGTCGGTATCGAACGTCCCGTCCTGATCGAGGTCGACCCAGACGTGTACAAATCCGACTGCCGAGGCTTCGATCGTGACCGAGGAGAGCGCGCCGCGCGACAGAACGTACGCCAGAAGCCCGTCATCGCCCGAGTCGGCATTGGCGCTGGCCGATGGCTGTCCGTCCGCCTCCGCCCCGGCGGTCGCGCCCAGGCGGATGTTGGGATTGAGCGTGTGGCTCGGACCGTTGTTCGCCGCCAGCACGCCGTAGGATGCCGGTGCATCGCCCCAATCGACGGCCGATCCGAGGAAGATCGTGTAGTAATGGCTGATGCCGTCGGCCTGGTTCGGGAGCAGCGGATTGCCCGCCTGGTCGCGAATGCCGGTGAGGCTGTTGTTGAGGTAGATCCGGTACGTCCGTCCGAGCGGCCAAATACCGCCGAGAGGATTCAGGATGATCGTATTGTTCGTCGCGTCGTAGCTGAACGAATAGTCGATTCCCTGGTCTAGAATTCCGGCATTCGGACCGTCGAGCACTTCGACGACCACGGTGGCTGCCGTGACCGTGAAGTCATCGACATCCGATCCTTCCGGCGGGGCGTTCACATCGAACCGATCGATGAGCTGAATCCGGAACTCGCGGATGATGTCGTTGGCCCGCACGACCGTGGTCGGGGCCGGATCGAGATCGGTCCCCTCGGCGTCGTTGTCCGGCGGGCTGATCAGGAGCGACGTCGGTCCGACGAAGTCCACGCGGTCGATCGCCCCGCGATCCTTGAACGGATTGAGGCCGAAGCCCTGCGGCGTGTTGACGTTCGGATCGTCCACCCGCAACTGGCCGACACCGTCGCGGTCGGGCGAGAGGATCGGCGACTGCAGGATCCCCAGCGGATTGCGCACCGTGACCAGGGCTGGCCGGTCGAGCAGCGAATCGACCGAGCTGTCGATCGCCGGTGAACCGAAGGCCGGGTAGAAGTTGCCGACGTCCGGATTCACGAACAGCGGCTGCGAATTGGGTACCACGATCGGGAACGAACCGCCCAAACCGATGTTCGAGTTGTTGATGTTCCCCTGGTACACTGTGCCGCCGAGCACCGTGCGGGTCGGTCCTTGCGACGAGGCATCGACATTGATGCCCGTCGTGAAGTTGGCCACGATGTTGTTGAGGATGGTCGGCGCGGCGTTCTGGTCGACTTGGATACCCGTGTCGACGACTGCCGTGCTGGTCAGCGACCCACCCTGGCCGTAGAGCGTATTGTTCACGATCCGTCCGAACGGCACCGCGGCGTCGGCGGCTGGGTCGCCGCTGAAGCGGATGCCGCCGGTGCCGCTGTTGTAGATCGTGTTGTTCATCACGACCACGCCCGGCACCAGCCGCTGAGTGTTGAGCTCCTGCAGGTTGCGAACCGATCCGGGATGCGGCAGATTGCCGTCCGCGGCATTCCGCGGAGCGGCATCGATCAGGATGCCCCACTCCGACGAATTGACGATCTCGTTGCCGTACAGAATGATCTGACCTTGATCACGGAAGTGATTTCGGTCGCCGTACTGTTCGTTGTAGGCGACGAAGTTCAAGCCGCCAGGATTGGGAATGCTGATCGATCCCAGGAGGTTCAACCAGTTTGTGGTGCTGTTGTTACCCAGAACGCCGTCGCTAAGCTGAGCGGCGATTCGCAGGACCGACTGTACAGGAGCGCTGTGGATCGCCGCGCGAATGCGGCGGGCGATGATCTCGGCGGAGTCGCTCGGGAAGTAGTCGATACGAATGCGTCCCTGCGTGACGCCCGACCCGCCAGGGGTCGACGCATCGTTAAACTCGAACGTGACGTTGTTGACGCCGTCGCTCAGCGTAAAGATCTGGGTGTCGAAAATCTCCGCTCCCGTCGGAGCGATCAGCATCCGAGTGCGAGCCAGCCGTTCGTTGGTATCGAATGAAGGGAGCAGAGCCAGGGAATCCGGTGAACCTGCCGGAATACCTGCTTCGGCACCGCGGCGAATCTCCAGTTGGTACTCGCCCGTCTCGATGTTATTGCCGACATTCAGCGGGTTGGCCGCGAAGCCAGTGTTAGCGCCGGCGTTTACCGCCATTTCACCCCGCTCGGCAAAACCGATGATGATGTCGTCGAAGTAGACGCCTTCAAACGTATTCGCCGCCATCCGCTGCGTGCTGTTGAAGTTGCCGAATTCGTCGGCTTCGAGCGCGTCGTCGAATCCGAGCGGGCCCGGGTCATCGACCGAGTAACCGATGATGCGGATCAGATCTCGATGTTGTTTGACGACGTCATTCGCCACAACGTTGTTCAATTCCAGGCCAATGCCTGGAACCGTTGACGTGACCGTCACGTCGGGACCGACGAGTTCCACGCGGCGCTGATCGGCGCCTCCCGCGGCGCCGCTGCTGGCGGTGATCACCGAGCCAAGGGCAGAAGCATTGATGGACGTAACCATCGTCGCGGCAATCTGGCTGGCGCGGAACGTCGAACTGGGCTGGAACAGCACCGGCTCGGCCAACGGATTGGCCACGCCCGGCGTGCCCGCCGTGGTGTACTTGCCCGGCGTGGCGACGAGGACATTGCCTCCTCCCACGGCAGCGTTCCAGGTCCCGGCCGCAAAGACGACGGTGTCATTTCCTGTGGTGTCGATCTGCACTCGCGAGCCGCTAAGGACTGTGGCCGTGATGCCGAGGCCCGAGGCATTGATTGCGTTGGCAACTGCCCGGGCCACGCCCAGCTGCGTAAAGCTCGAATTAACCGGAATCGCGACGTGACTCGGATTCACCAGATGCGTGACCGCATCGCCATCGAATTCGAAGCGAACGGTGTTGCCGTTGGCGGTAATCTGGAAGCCTTCGGCAGTTCCCGAGCCAACCGAGTTATCGAGCACGCGATTGGCGGCCGGACCGGTCAAGGCCGCCCCGAGCGACGGGACATTGAGGACATAGCCGCTTTCGAATTCGAAAACCGTATCGACGCCGTCCAGCGTGAGCGTGAAAGTGTCGCCATCCACAATGGCAGGATTGCCGGCGGTGTTGAACGGCGAAACCGCTAAGATCTGTTGATCGTAGAGGGCAATTTCGATTTCGTCGTTGAGGGCGTCGGCGACCTGGACACGGTCCCAGCTTCGCAGAATCGGCACCAGCACCGTATTGGCCGGCGAACCCGGCGAAGGTCCAAATTCGCCCGTGACGAACCCGGAAAGGAGAACCGTCGTCGTGAACGACTGGGCCTCGGGGAGCTGAATAACGTCGTCACCCAGGTAGACCGGATTAATGACCAGTGCCGAGGCATTGATCGCATTAATGATCGCCGCGGCCACCTGCTGCGGCGTCGACGAATTGGAAATCGGAACCGCAATTCTGCCGGACGCGACCCCCCCAGCCTTCTCAAACTCGAAGACCACCGGAGCAACGCCGTCCGTCAGATCGTCGTCGATCGTGAACGTTTGACCGTCCGTGAACGCAGCCCCCGAGCCGACGTGCAGCGTGTATCCCAGTTCGAACTGGAAGGGCGTGCCGTCGATTGTCGTGGTGTCGCCGTCGTTGATAAAGCGTGCCTCAACGGCCCGCAGCTCGTCGCCCGTGAAGCGGAAGTCACCCACCTGCATGTCGCCGGCCGAGGAGTAGTCGAACCTCAGCCGGAGGTTCTCGCGGCCGGCATAGGCCGCCAGGTCGACCCGCGCTTGACGCCAGCCGCCGGGGCTGCCCGCCGTGCCGTCGAAGAGTTCTTGGACAAGCGGCAGCCCTAGGGTTGTTCCGTAATCATACTCGTCGTCGAGCAGTTCCGGCCCGCGACCCGAATTGTTCGTCGCGACGAGCTCCCAATCGCCCGAATCGTCCGCGACGAAGACGCGGAACGAGTCGGCCATCTGCACCGAGTCGGTCAAGATATCGGTCCGATTCTCGGTTTCGGCAAAGTAATTGAAATACAGCACCGGCTGATCAGCGGCCGAGTAGCCTTGCAGGCTGAACTCGTTCGAAATGACCGTGCCGTACGAGCCGCCATTGAAGTTGAGGTCGCTGTTCTGACCGCGGCCGAAGTGGATGCTGCTGCCGCCGTTCGAGCGCGAATTGCGGCTCTCGTCGAAAATTGGCTCCAGGCCGTGTCCCGGATCGTTTTGCCGGTGGTTGTTGTTGGGATCGGAGTTCGGCGTGGTCGTCCACGGATTGGCTTCGAGCTGACCGAAGGCAATCCCGCGGACGTTGTTGAGCCCGGTGTCGATGCTGGTGGCACCGTTCGTGAAGATCGGCTGCAGGATGCCCTGCGAGTTGAAGGCATACATCTCGCCGTCGTCGGTCATCCCGAACAGGAGATTCTGATATCGCGTTCCTTCCACCGAATTTGGACCACGCGTCAGCGACTGGAAGTTGATGCCGCGGAGATCCGCTTCAGACGTCCGAATGTACTGCGTGAAAACCTGATTGATGTTTCCAAAATCGGGCAGGTTCGAGTTGTCGACCAGGTCTAACTCGACTTTGTACAATCCGCCGCGATCGCTGATCGCATACATGTCATCCTGCGTGGTCTCCAGCGGATTGGGATCGCTATCGTCATCGATGAGGGCGATGCCAATGATGTTTCCGCCGGGTCCCTCGCCGGCCGTCGTCAGGGGGCCAGCGGGATCGACGATCACCAGACCTGACGAGAGATCGACGTTCGACCCCACGGCTTGCGCGGTAACCGCGGGAGAAAGGGCATTGTTGATCGCCGTGGCGATTCGAGTGGCAATGCTGGGACCACCCAGCAGCGCTAACGCCGTATCGTTCGCCAGGAACGGAATCGAGACATTACCCGCCGCAACGCCGAACGCACTCGTTGTGACAACCTGCCACGCCGTGACACCGCTGAAGTCGGCTTCCACGGTCGGGAATTTACCGCCGCCCTGCGGGAACGCGGCGAAATTAATGCGGTGGTCATCAAATGCCGCCGTGAAGGGACTGGCTACATTGTTCACCACAGTCTGGACGGCCTGTCCGACGATTCTCGCCGGCGAGGTTTCTTCGACGGTTACGCCGGCGCTCGACGTATCGACGTTGAAAAATTGTGCTTGGCCCGTATAGAAGGCGGTCAGATTGACGATCGGGGAAGTTCCCTGCCCATAGCTGATACCGGGGGCATTCAACACAACACGCGAGCCCAACACGCGGGCGGGAGTCGACGCGAACAAACTGATGCTCGACGCGTCGACGGCGGCTTCGATGGCGTTGGCCACTTGCACCGCGGTCATCGCGTTATTGATGTTGACCGCGATGTTGGTGCCGGTGACACCGCCGCCCTTCTCGAACTCGAATGTGAGCGTGCCCGTGTTCGACGAGGAAACCGTGAAGATCGTTCCGTCGGCAATTTGATCGCCTGGCAGGGCGTCCAGCACGGGAGCCGGGTTGATGTCGCCATCGACGCGCAAACCGGCGGCCGAGGCGACTGCGACGGCACCGTCATTTTCCAGGGATATCCGGTTGCCGAAGACGCGGGTGGTGACGCTGTACCCTCCGCCCGTTTGGCCATTGATCGCGCCTGACAGGATCGTGGCGATGGCCGCAGGATCCGTGTTCGTCCCGATGTTGACCGCGATGTTTCCGGCCGCAATGCCGCCGGCCCGTTCGAATTCGAAGTTTCGCTGGCGTCCCAGGTTGTCGGAAATCACAACGACGTTCCCGTCGTTGATGCCGCCTGGAATCGGATTCCCCTGCTCGACGACGATGACCGGTCCCGTATTGAACTGGTACATCGTCTCGTTGCCATTCGTCAGGTCCGCATCCCGATCGAGAATGAAGAAGTCGCCGTCGAAGATATGCTGCTGTGAATTGACATTCGACAGCGGCTGATCGTTGTTGATATCGATAAGCTGACGCACTTCCGGCCCGGAATCGAACTCGAACGTCGTGATTCCCGTGCCGTCGTCAACGCTGAATGTCAGGCCGTCCTGGATAACGAAGTTGGTTGTATTGGGAGCGACAAACGACGTAGCGTCGACCGTAAAGATGCGAGGCGAGGTCAGGATCTCACCCACTTCGCGGGCGTTGGTGGCGGCGCCATTGAGACGGGCACCGCCTGTGACCAGGTGAGCACCAGTATCGGTATTCATCTGATAGACGATGTTCCGCCGCCGCTGCAGGAAGCCGTTAAGGTTGAAATCGGCTTCACCCCGGTTGCCGACGGCAATCAACCGCTGCGAGGCAGGATTGTCGTCGACGAGGCCGAATACCATCGCGTTGAGCTGAATGCCCCAGCCGACTCGCGCGTTGTTGAAGAGATGCGCGACCACCGGGTTGGCCGGATTACCCGGATCGGGCTCGTAGGTGACGATCCCCGACTGGCCGACCTGAGTGGCCGCGGCATTCTGCGTGCTGATTTGCAGGAATCGCCCCGAATCGGCGTCATCAATGACGAGCGTGTCGTTCAGGTCCGTCTGGTAGGCGAACAGGTTTGTGCCGTTGAACGCAATATCCCCCACGTCGAACGTGAAGGCGCCCACGCTCATTTCTTCAAACCCCGTGAACGGATCGACCATGTGAAGTTCGGTCCGCTCGGGCACACCCGGCACCGGAGCTTCCCGCGCCACGTAGAGCGTGACGTCGCCCAGATGGAACGGCACGAAGCTCTCGCCGTCGATGAATTCGGGGACGATCGGATCGGAACCGGTCGAGCCGCCCGAGAACTGGATGTGGTCTTCGACGATCCGCTGGATCGAGTTCATTGGTTCCAAGCGCACCAGCGGATTGGTGGCGTTCGCCTGGAAGAACTGATCCAGAACGGCCGGCAACTGCGCGTCGTTCGAAATCGCGACGAAGTACTGTCCTTGCGGCAGTTCCACCGGGCCGATCCACGGATCGGCGGCTCCCGACGAACCGCGCGACAGATCGCTGCTGTCGGCCGCATTCAGCGGATTCGGACGATCGTCGGCCACGTTCGAATCGCGGCTGCTGAGGACCAGGTTGCCGTTGGCGTCGAACACGTTGATGATCAGGTTCGGCCGGGCATACCCGTCGGCGTAGTCGATATCAAAGATCGTCGACCACCAGTCTTCGAGCGTGCTGACGCCGGGAATTCCCTGGGTCGCATCGTAGTTGATGTTGAGGCTGTACCAGTCGACATCTCCCAGACCGGACATGCTGCCGCCGACCGAGAGAACGCCGCGGTCGGTGTTGAGCAGGTTGCCGATAAACTGCGAACCGCCAAACGTGTTGTTCGTCGCGTTGTTGGTTTCCGCCGCCTCACCCGACAGAGGCGAATGGGTCGGCTGGCCAATGACGTGAATGCCATTCACCGCATTGGCGATCTTGGCGAACCGCACCGTGGTGCCGCCGAATTCGTCCACCTCGCGAAGGCGGAGCTGCAACTGGTACGAACCGCTGGTCTGCCCGCCGGTGAGCCCCTCGGAATTGGCGGTAATGAGCGGGAGATTGACTCCCGAGTAGGCGCCGCGGTACTCGACCGTCCATGGACCTCCGACGCCCCCCGTCACCAGGACGTCGCCCGGTTCGATGTTCGAAAGCGCTTCGAGGGCGGCCTGCACCTGAGCGGCGGTTGCGGTATGCGGGATGGATGCCGTTGTCTGATTGCCGAAAGTCAGCGTAAAGCCGCCGCCGGCGGGATTGCCGACGACCGCCAGTTGCTGCGCCTCGTTGAACCGGCCAACGAGCGCCGGCACGTCCTGGCCGGCATATTGTCCACCAAAGAAGACATCCCACGGACCTCCACCACCGCCGGTAACGGTGACATCACCCGGATTGATATTGGACAGGTTGACGAGAGCAGTCTGCACCGCAGCCGCACCCGCGAACATCGAGATCGGCGCCGTCGTCTGACCGTTGAACGTCAGCGTGAACGTGCTGCCTGAGATGCCCGCCGGGAGCGAGATCTGCTGGATCTCGTTGACCTGAGCTCCTGACGTCATAAGGGGCAGGTTCTGGTTGGCGTAGTTGCCGGTGAACTCAACCAACCAGATGCTCGGGGCAAATTCTGTCACAATCACATCGCCCACCGCGATATTTGGCAGCGCGACGAGTGCGTTTTGGACGGCGATGCCACTGGCCGTGGGAGAAATCGGCGCGGTCGTTTGCCCCTGGAATGTGAGCGTGAACGGATTGCCCGTGCTCGCGAAGACCAATTGAACTTCGTTCAGGCCGCCACCACCGGGGGTTTGTTCGGCGATATCGGCATTGCTGGGGGTAGTGAAACCCTTGACATGCTCGGTGACCAGCAATTGGCCTCCATTGCGCACGTCCAGAACGCTGATCGTTCCCGTGTTGCTGCGGACCCGGACGAAGTACGTGTTCGTCGTATTGGTCGGGCCGGGGAGCAACAGCCGCATGCCGCCGTCGCGGGGATTGGTGGTATAGAAGTCGTCGCCTTCGTAGGGAGGCGTCTTCTGCATCGCGCGGGCCAGCCCCGTGCGGCTCTCCTGGCCCGCGGACTCGGCAACGGAGTTGTTCGAACGGGCGAGCACGTTGCCGTTGTTGTCGATCAGTTCGACCACGGCATCGAGCGCATGGGTCGTGCGGTCGAGATCGATCCAGACTTCGGTACCGCTGCGCCCCTGGAAACTGTACACGTCGACATCGGCCGGATTCACGACCACACCATGCATGGTGTAGCCGAGACGGAGGTTTTCATCTCCACCTTTTTCGAACGGGCCCAGGCCGCCCAGGAATTGGGCTCGCGAGGGAGTCGAGTTGACAGAGCCATCGCCCGATTCGAGTTCCAGGACCGTCTCGACGTTGCGGTCGTGGGCCCACTGGTCGATCGTGATCCCCTGCCATTCGCCGGGATTGCCCGTATCGATGGGAGCCTGCGGAATCAGTTCCAGGAAGGTGGTGATCCGCGCGGTCGTGGCGGTTGGATCGACCGTCCAGGCCATCGCCGTGGTGACATCGGCCAGGCCGTGCACATTCCCCAGCGCCGGATCGATGAAGGGCGTGAGATCGGTGGTGTCGATATTGCCGGTCGGCGAGTACGTGGTCCCCGGACCTTCGATGGCGGTGACCAGATCGGAATACGCGTCGGCTGCCCAGCCATCGTAAGTGGCGTTCACGAGATCCGGACCGCCGGCGTATACGCCCCCCTGGGAGAAGCCGATTCGTTCGCCGTTATCGAGCGTGTACAGGCGGAAATCGGCCTGCCCCGGCGAGCCGACCTGATACAGCAGGTTCTGGGTCAGGTTGATGACGTCTTCATCGAGGTAATTGACGAAGCGCAGCGAGCCGAACGGGCTGGCGCTATTGAGGATGAGCGTGTTGTAAACGATCGAAATGCCATCATCGATGCGCGTCTCCACGCGCCAGTTCACCGGACCGTTCGCACCGGCAAACGTCCCCTGGCTGACCACCAGGTCATCGCTCACCAAGGTAGGAGCCTGTGTGATCGTGGTGGTGCTCAAGTCGATCGCCCCGCCATTGGCACCGACATCGACGTAGTTCAGGAAGTCGAAGATGAAATCCTGATCGATCAGCAACTGAGTCTGCCCCTGGGCTGTCACGCCGCTGAGGCTGTTGGGAATCGAGAACGAGACCGAACCTCCCGGCCCCGGCTGGAACCGGAAGAACCCGACGGTATTCGGATCGACGTCGTTGTCGATGATCGTGCCGTTATTGACTTCCGGGCCCGTGGGCAATCCGCCGCCACCACCACCGCCGCCAGTGCCATCGCCATTGCCGTCGGTGTCATACTGCGGCAAACCTTCGGGAGTGACGCCAGCTCCTTCCGTGTCGTCCGAAAGACCCGTGAGCACCACCGGAACGCCCGGCTGCCCCAGGATGTGCAACATGCCGCCGATGCGATCGTCGATTTCCAGCGGACGTCCCGTTGCGGTAATGCCCGCGGTCGCTCCGGACGATTTGACGACGAGGCTTTGGGTCGGCGAGCTTTCCAGCCGCAGGCCGCCAAACGTGTGGAAGTCGGGGATCGTGATCTGATCGAACAGGATGTGCACAATGTCGGTGTCATCCCAGACCGATTCGGTGGTGAGCGTGCCGCCGCGGACGACCATGCCGTGCAAGTCGTTGTCGCGCAGCCGGTTGCGCAGGATCAGCGGTCCGTTATTGTCGAGATGCCCGGGCTCGCGCTCGATCATTCCCGATTGGCGGCCCCAGTCGACCACCTTCTCGTGGTTGAGGGCATTGACGTTGATATTGATAAACGCCCCGGCATTGAAGATGCCGATGTTGTCCATGATCACCGGCTGGGCGCCGCGGACAAAGATTGTGCCGGGAGCGTTGAAGCCACGGCCGAAGCGATCGGCCGGGGCCTGGCCTCCTTCGCCATCTTCGTTGAACTCAAACTTCGACTGCGTGATGCGAACATCCGCCTGGTGGATTTCGAGCGTGTTGAAACCCGCAAACGTTCCTTCGATTCGGTTGAGACCGCCGGCGTAGGCGAACACGGCGTTATCGATGCTGCCCTGCGAATCGGGCGAGAAGAAAATGCCACCCCAGTCCCCCGGCAAGGCCGGGCTGCCGATGGCGGCGATGTTCGCCGTCATCTGGGCAACATTTTGGTTCGCGTATGTCCCGCGGAATTCGATCGTCCAAACGTTGCCCGCTTTGCTCACGAGCACGTCGCCCGGCGCGATATTTCCTAAGCCTTCGAGAGCGGTTTGCAGGGCGGCAGCCGTGGCGCTGTAGGCGATCGGTCCGCTGGTTTGGCCATTGAATGTGAGCGTAAATGCCCCGGCGGTGGGCGTGCCGACGAGGGTCACCGTCTGCTGTTCGTTCTGCGACGCCGATCCTTGCCGCAGCGTGGCCACGGTGGGAGCGGCCGGCAACCGCGGGCTGTCGTTGTTGGTGTCAAACGTCGAGCCGGCACCGTAACGGTCGTCGGCCAGCGAGGTAAAGACGATTTCCTGACCGGCAAAACCCTCAGCGATGAAATTCGTGCCGATCCCCACATCGATCCGGGCACCGTCCGACTTGATGATGATCGACGGATCGATCACGAGGCCCGCATCGAGTCGCGGGCGCGTGATGCTGCCGGGGGTGCTAAGCACGCGGAGTTGCTGCAGGTTGCCGCTGGTCGGCAGATTGCGATCGAGATACTGAGTGACCGACGCGGGTATCTGGTCGACGAGCGTAAACGGCTGCGACGGCGAAGTGCGGCGGTACAGTTTGCGAGCGACGTACTGCGGGCTAGGAACCTCCTGCAGTTGCTCCATCAGGATGGCCGCATTGGGAACGGTCGTGCTCGTGAAGAACGACTCGGAGGCGAGCGACTCATTTCCAAGCGCGTCGACGAACGTCAACTTGTATTCGAGCGACACGCCGGCGCTATAGTTCCCCTGTCCGAAAAGCTCTGAGATGAAGACCAGTTCGACCGGCGGAGGCGTCTCTTCGAGGGTTGGACCGCTGGGCGTGCCCTTGATCGACAGATTCTCTTCGAGAACATGCACGATGTCGGTATCGTCGAAGCGGCCGGCAACCGTCAGCTCTTCGAGCACGTTGCCGGCGGGCGTACGAGTGCGTACGAACAGGGCGTTCGTCGAGTTGTTGACGAGCCGGTTGCCGTGAATATCCGGCCCGACCCGATCGTAATCGAGCGTGAAGCTGCGCGAAGCCGACGCCGCGCCGATGCCGGAGGGGTTGTAACCCACCACATTCGAGAACGTGGGCCAGAACCGGGGGGCCTGGAAATTGGTCTCTTCGAAGCTGTCGGGGTTGGCCGACATCGCCGCATTGGCGCTATTGCTGATCGTGTTGAAGGTGACGGCCGGCCGCCGATCGAGAATGTTGATCGGGGTGACCACCTGCGACAGCGAATCGACGTTCACCTGGCCGCCGCCGAAGCGGATATCGGCATGGTTGACGTAGTTGAGAAAGACACCGACCGCCTCGTGATCGAAGCGCCCGTCGGCAGTGTCCAGATCGTTCTTGAAGTACAGACCGCCCCAATCTCCCGCTGCCGGCGGGACGTTGAACGGATTCTGATCCAGGCCAATGCTGTTGGGGCCCAGTTCGTTAAACGACGTGAAGTAAACGCTGTTCGTTGGCGTCCCGAGAACTTGCAGCGCGCCGCCGCTGCGATCGGAAAAGATCGAAGGTGCGGTGCTGCCGACGACGATGTGCGACCGGCGCATCTGGAAGATCGCCCCGGCATCGATCATGACCGTTACGTTCTTCTTGACCGACAAATCGGTGCCGTCGACAAGCGGCGTCGAACCGCTCGCACCGCCAAAGCCGATCTGGTAGGCCAGGTTGTCGCTGAGTGTCGCCAGATTGCCGTCGGCGCCGCCGTTGCCCACGATGCGGACAATGTCGAACTCGGTGGCGGCGTTCATCGCCGTCTGGATGTTGTTGTACGGCGACGAAATCAGCCCGTTCCCGCCGTTGGGAGCCGCCTTGTCGACGAAGATCGTCCGCGCGCGGCCCGTCTGAATCGAAAGCGGTGCAGCGCGGAACCAGAAGTTGTAAACGCCCCCAGGCACGCCGTCGGCATCGCCGTCGAAGGCGACGTTTAGCGTGTCGGGAATCAAACCCGTCGGCAACGTACGGTCGACGATGCTTTGCGTCGCGCTCTTGCGGAAGTCGAGCTTTAGCTCGTAGGCGCCTTGAGTTGTGCCGCCCATACCCGAATCAACGATCGTCGGATCGTACTGGTCGTTCCCCGACGCCGTCACGCCGACGAAATAGGTGCCTGGACCCAGCGTCAACTCGATCTTCGAGTCCTTGCTGAAGTAGTCATCATTGCGGGCGATCTCTTCGAGCGCTCCGCCGGCGCCAACCCGATACAGGCGCAGCGTCGTATCAAGCGAGCTCGAATTGGGCAGCCGCTCGGCGAACGCTTCGAGCCGCAAGACGCCCGTCCCATCGAGCGTGAAGCGGTACATGTCGATGTCCTTGCTGTCAGGACGGTACATGTGCCGCATGTGGACGATGTCATGATCGCCCGGGAAGACCGGTTCGGGGCCCACACCGAAACTCAGTCCGCCGTCGTCCCCCTGGATCGTGAGCGGCGGGAGGTCGTAGGTGTGCCCCTGGCCGAGAACGTGGCCGATTTCGTGCATCGCCACCTGGAACCAGTTTGCTCCGTAGGAGTCGTTCCAGGTGTCGTTGCTGTCCATAATCGCCAGATTGCCTGACGCGATGCCCGCGATGGCGTTCACGTCGATATCGGGCGCGATTACCCGCGGGTCGGCAGTGGCGACGATGATTCCTTGATCGTCCGATTCGATGAACTGGATTCCCGAATACCGCGAGTACAGGTCAAAGATTTCCCGCGCCCGCTCCTTCTGGTTCTCGGTAATCAGGTTGAAAGCCGGCTGTGAACCGCCGATACCATCGGGAATCGTGCCGATGATGGGCCGGAAATTGTAGAAACGGGTCGTGACCCCTGCCGCGGTGTCCGCGCCTCCGTTCAGATGGGTCTCGGCCGGGATATCGCGATGCCCAGGCTCGTGAATCGCTCCGGGCCAAACCAGGCTGTAGGCCTGCGCTTCGATGGCCTGAGCTAAAGAGACGGTCGCCCCTTGGGAACCGGTCGTGATCGAGTTGCCCAAGTCATAAGCCGTGGCAAAGCTCGAACCCGGGTCGGTCGCCCCCAGCCGCTGCGTCACCGTCGGCTGACCGCCGTTGCGAAGCGGTTCGTTCGTGCCAATGCGGAGGCGGAAAGAGCCGATCGGGTCTTTAATGCCCGTGCTGGGATTGAACGGCGCTAGCTGATCGAGCGAGGCGACCTGACCGAAAATCAGTCGGACCAGATTGTTCGCCTGATCGTACTCGACGCTGGTCGGCGTCACTTCCGTGTCGTCGCTCGGATCGAGCGTGTTCTTGGTGACGTAGAGCCGATAGAATTCGCGATTGGTGGCCGAAGCCGGGTCGAGCTTGTCGTCGTTGAAGTAGACGTAGACCATATTCTGGGTCGAACGGGTCACTGCCGGGTTCGCCGGGTTGACCTCATTCATCGCCAGGGTGCCATTGGCCAATTTGCGGACGGGCTGCGGCACGACGGCAATTACTTGTGCGCCCAGATCGAGCCGGAAATTGAGCGACTGATTGGCGCCGCCATTAATCGGATTGCCGGCCGTGTCGCGCAGCGGCGTCGTCCCCGCGCCGAAAATCGTGATCTGGTAGGTGTCGTCCGGCAGCGTCTCGGCAAACCGCATGATCACTTCGCGGTTGTTGTCTCCCAGACCGATGAAACCGGGCGTGACAACGACGTCGTTGGCTTGGCCAAACTGCCCATCGCCGCCGGCCCGCCGAAGCTGAATGCCATTCGCGATGGTCGTCGGATCGAGTCCAGGAATGTCCGTAAACCGGAACGTCAGGTCCTGCGGAGCGATCGTGCGCGTATCGCCGTTATTGAGCAGTTCCCCGTTATTGGGAAGCACGAACACCGCCATCACCCGCCGGTCTTCGAGCTGCTCCAAATGCAGACGCCTCGATTCCTGCCGCGAGAGATCGCGGAACTTTCGGCTCTTCTTCAACGCGGAGAGACGCTTCGACGAGCGCTGCGTAGCCATGAACCATTCCTCAAGTTGTCAACGGAGTTCAACGATTCCCCAAAGGGCGGGAAACTGCCACGAAATCTCTAGGAAAGATGGCAGCCCGCATTTAGCCAGTCGCGTTTCGACACAACTCCAAGCTCCATCGCTAGATACGAAATGCCCGGCCGGGCGATCTAGGGAAGCTGCGCACGGGGAAACGACTGAACTCGGATTATAATTGGGGGTAAATGCCTTGCAATGAAAATGCGCGCTGGGCAATCGGCGCAAGCCAAGGCGCGCTTGCCGCCGCGGCCGCATGTAGCGGTTGCAGCGTTAGACGCTATCTGCCAACTGGGAGTTCCCCAACTTCTTGGCAGGGGGCGTATGCAAGCCCGACGCCCCTCTTTCGGGCGTTGCGAGACGAAGAGTCCCAATGACTAAACGAGTCCGCAGTAGGCTGGACACTCGTGGCCAGTCAATGAATTGAAGCAGCCCTACCCTTCCGCATCGTGCCGAACGCTGAACTCCAGCTTCCAGCGCTGGGCCGATTTGGTGCTCTGGCACCACAGCTCAAACACACCGAGTTCGGTGATTCGCGACTGGAATCGGACGGGGACGTAGTCCTCCTCGACCGCTTCATCACGGGGAAGCGCCGCTTCCATCGAATCGGTTTCGGCCAGTTCCTCCTCGGTCCAGCTGGCGAGCAAGTCCCCCGGCTGATCCTGCTTGCGCACGGGGGAGCTGAAAAAGCGAAACGTCGCTTTATCGCCGACAACGAGACCGATTTCTCCCGAGGGAACATCGATGCTGGACCCCTCTTCCAGGCCGAAGGGGACGACGCACAAAGCCCGCAGCGGCCGCGGAGCGCCGGGAATGGCGAGGCCTGACGTCTCGATTCCCACGTAGTACGACCGAGCCGTGCCCCCCCGAATCCGCACGCCCCCATGCTGCTTCGCCCAGGCATAGTACGCCGCCCCGCGGGCGACGGCATGGTCGAGATCCTGTTCGCCGGCCAAGAGCCGCGGCGGTGCGTCGGGAGCCCAGGAGCCGAGGACGTCGAGCAGCCGGGCGCGAAACAGGTCCGATTTGAAGACGCCGCCATTGAACAGGACATGAGTCGGGCGGACGGAGCGTCCGCCGTCGCCGTGGGCGGCCAGAAACGCCGCCAGATGCCGCGTGACGCCGGCGTCCGATTCGAACGGCAAGCCGATTTCCTGAAAGCCGCTGGCTCGCCGCCGGGCCGGCCGATCGGCCGCGCCGCAGCTGGGAAAGAAGCCTTCCAGGAGCAAATCGGCGGCGGCCTGCCGCTCGATATCGACCGAGACCGTCCCGCCGATCAGCTTGCTGCCGCGTCCCAGAACGCTGATCGGATGCTTCTTCGGACCATCGGCCGCGAGCAGCGTTTCCTTCGCTGTCCGGCACGAATGCCAGAGCGAGACCGACTGCCACGGATCGAGTTTGACACCTTTCGTCTGAAATTTCTGGGCCACATGGTGGGCCAGCGCCAGGTCCATGTTGTCGCCGCCCACGAGCAAATGATCGCCCACGGCAATCCGCCGCAGAACCAGTTCGCCCCCTTCTTCGGCGACGCCCACAAGTGTGAGGTCCGTGGTGCCGCCCCCCACATCGCACACGAGCAGCGTTTCACCCACTTTCACGGCCTTGCGCCAGCGATCACCCATCGCTGTGAGCCAGGCGTAGACTGCCGCTTGCGGCTCTTCGAGCAAAATCAGATTGGCGGGCAATCCCGCCGCCAGTGCCGCTTCGTGCGTCAGCTCCCGGGCTGCCGCATCGAACGACGCCGGGACGGTGAGCACGACCATCTGTTCGGCAATCGGCGCCTCGGGATGCGCATGGTGCCAGGCGGCGACCAGATGTTCGAGATACCGCCGCGAGGCCGTGACGGGCGAGATTTTCGGCACTTCGGCGGGCGCTTGCCAAGGAAGAATCGCCTGGTGCCGGTCGACTTTGCTATGGCAGAGCCACGACTTGGCTCCCACGACGGTCCGCTGCGGATTCTCGGCCGACATCCGCCGGGCCATCTCGCCGACGACGAACGTGTTTCCTTGCCGCCACGGCAGGTCGAAAACAGTGCCCGCCGCTTCGTGCTCGGGAGCCAGGTAGATAAACGACGGGAGCGACGAACGGCTCTCGACGACGCCCGGCGCGACGAGCTGCGGAATCGCCAGCAACTCGACCGTGGGCTGCTCGACCGCGAGCGGCGCGAAAGCGACCACGCTATTGGTGGTTCCCAGGTCGATTCCAATTACGTACTGCGGAGCCATTATGACCTCGATGCGTTATGCGAAGGGAGGAGGTCCGAGATCGGAGGTCAGACGTCGGCAAATATTCCGACTTCCAACCCAGGAATCTAAACCTCCACCTCTACCGGAGCGACGACCAGCGCCGCTTCCTTCGACCCGGTCCATGTCGGCACGTTGACCTTCGTAGCCAGCCAGCCGCGATGGGCGAGCTTTCCCCGAAACGGACCATTTCCCTCGACATTGCCAGTGAGTCGATAGCGGCCCGGGTCATATCCCGCCGGAACGACGGCCGGGGCCCCCTCCTCCTCGCTGGCCGCCGGCCGCAGCCCCAGACATCGCTCGAGGACCGTGCGGGCGTCTTTCAGGACATTGCGAGCGGCCCCGCCGATCTGTTCGTCGGTATAGCTGTCGAGCGGCTCTTCGATCAGATCGACGAGCCGCGCCTCGCGCTGGAGGGCAGCGAGCAGCGAGATGGCTTCGCTCCTCGTCGGAGGGGGGGGAGCAGTTGGTGCCGGCTTCGACGTCGGCGGCGCTCCGTCAACATGGGTGACTTTTGGCAACGTCTGGCCCTCGAGGGCCGCCCGGATTTGCTGAGCCCGCTCGCCACTGAAGAGGGCTGCGAAAAAGGCCCGAAAGGCCGTGCCAATTTGTCCCATCCGATTGTCCTGTAATGGCTTGCGGCGATTGTCTTGGTGCCAAGGTCAAGCTTTGCGGCGCGCAGAGAACGCGCCGCCCGCCCGAAGCGTCTAACGGAGCGGCCAAGGGTGGAGCGCGACTTGCAACGGAGCGGGTCCGCAGGAATCTCCCTCGGGCCTAGTACAAGCCGCATGGCCCAGGCTGTCAATCGGCCCCAGGAATTCGAACCAATTCGATGACGCGTTCGCAGTCACTATATAAGCTGGAAGGGGTCGGTGTGCTTTTGGGGGGCATCTCGACCTTTCCGGGGGAATACGACTTCCCTCGTTCCCTGGCGTCCCGTCCCGGAACACGCGCCGCCAGCAGTCTGTCGCCCAGTACCTCCCGCCACGACGGTGCGGTGATGGGCTCCGTTGTCGGCTGATCCGCCGTAGACCGCGGTCGGATTCCCGTGCGCAGCAACACTTGAGAGAAGCAGGACCAATCGGAAGATGTCGAAACCAGCACACCGCTCGTTTGCCAGCCGAACTCTTCACCGCATGCGCCAACTGTGGCAGGGCCGCCGCCGCAAGCTCGAGCGTCAAGATCGCCGGGCTGCTTTCCTCTTCGAACCGCTCGAATCGCGGCACCTGATGGCGGGCGATCTCGATCTGGGCGAAGGCGAGGGGACCGCGCCGACGCTGGCCGAGCTTCCCGATATCGTGCTGAACGCCGGTTCGCCCCAGTGGGTGCCGCTCGATGGGTTCGACGTCGACGGCGGCACGCTCACCTACACCGTGACGAGCAGCAACCCGAGCCTGGTGCAGGGGACGGTGCCGACTGGCAACAAGAGCCTGAAGATGTCGGTCGCCGGTTTCGGCGACATGTACTTTCAGCTGTTTGAGCATCTTACGCCGCGGGTGACCAACCGGATCATCCAGCTGGTCGAGTCGGGCTTTTACGACGACACCGCAACCAACACGATCACGTTTCACCGCATTCTGAATGACTTTGTGATTCAGGCGGGCGATCCGACCGGCACGGGAAGCGGGGGCTCGACGCTGGGGGATTTCGACGACCAGTTCCACGTCGACCTGCAGCACAATCGCTCCGGCCTCTTGTCGATGGCCAAGTCGAGCGACGATACGAACGATTCGCAGTTCTTCATTACCGAAGAAAAGAACGAGTCGCAGCAGATCACGCTCGTCGGCAGCCCAACCGGCGGCACATTCACGTTGACCTACTTCAACCAGACGACCGCCCCGATTGCCTTCAATTCGAACGGCGACTTCACCGCGATGGCGGCGAGCATCAAGAGCGCTCTGGAGAGCCTGTCGCTGATCGGCGCGGGAAATGTCAACGTCACACACGATCCGGTGCGGAACGAGTCGAACCAGATTACCGACAATCGCCGCTGGAAGGTCGAGTTCATCAATGAGCTGGGCCACCAAGAGGTGGTGAATCTTACGGGCAACGCCAGCGGCCTGACCGGCGGAGCCAATCGCAGCATCAGCGTCGTCGAGAGCAAATCGGCCCGGCACCTCGACTTCAACCACTCGATCTTCGGCATTCTCACGCAGGGCGAATCGGTCCGCGACGCGATCAGCAACGTCACCACCAATGCCCAGGGCACGCCGACGAACCCGCCGGTCATCAGCAATGTCGACGTGATCGTCGATCCGGAAAACGGCGCGCTCCTGCTCAAGGCCGCTGAAGGGGCCAGCGGCGAATCCAACATCACCGTCCGCGTGACCGACGCCGAAGGGAACTTCTTCGAACGCACGTTCAGCGTGATCGTCACGCCCGACGGCTTCAACGGCGCTCCGTTCCTGAACGACATCGCGCCGATCCAGGCCACGGCCGGCCAACCGGTGCAACTGCAGCTTTCCGCGCAGGACGCCGAGGGAAATGCGTTCTTTTTTGACGCGGTCAAGCCAACCGGCAACACCGTCAACTACACACTGAACGTCAATAACAACACGGGGCTCGTGACGATCACGCCCCCCGTGGGCTTTTCGGGTTCGTTTCAGGTCCTCGTAGCGGTGCGGGGCACGACCACGACCGACACCGGCGACCAGTTCGACCGGCAACTCGTGACCGTCAATGTCGGCGCCACCGCACCGACGGCAATCAACCTGTTGGCGGTCTCAGATACCGGCTTCAGCGATACCGACAACATCACCAACGCCAGCTCGCTGCAGTTCCAGATTTCGGGAGTCACGAGCGGCGCGGTCGTGAAGCTCAAGAAGGGGACGGAGGTTATTGCCCAGGGGACCGCTGCCGGCACCTCGATCACGCTGACGGTCAACAATTCGTCCACGACGCTGGGGGAAGGAACCCACACCCTTACCGCCACGCAGACAATCGGCAGCAGCCAGGAGAGCGCCGCTTCGCCGGCTCTCTATGTCACGCTCGACACCACGGCCCCCGGCGCATTCACGACTACTCCGCCGACCGAGGCCTCGGTCGGCCTGCCGCTCGTTTACGACGCCACGGCCCCCGGCGAAGGGTCGGCCGGCTTTGTGTACACGCTCGGCTCGGCACCAGCCGGGGCCCAGATCAGCGGCGTGACGGGCGAACTGATCTGGACTCCTGCCGAGAATCAGGTGGGGAGCCACGTCTTCCAGATCATCGCGACCGATCCGGCCGGCAACAGCACGTCGCAGACGGTCAACCTCACGGTCGGCGAGCCGCTGGAGGCCGAGTTGCTGATCACGCTGGTCTTGGTCGATGCCGACGAGAATCCCGTGACGAGCCTGGGAGTCGGGCAGGACTTCTTCCTGCAGATCTTCGTGCAGGATGTGAGCAACGATCCGCAGGGGGTCTTCTCGGCGTATCTCGATGTCCTGTTCGATGCCCTCAAGGCCGAAGCGACGGGACCGATCGTATTTGGGTCGAACTACCAGCTCTTCCAATCGGGGACGACTAGTACCGCGGGTCTGATCAATGAGGTCGGCGCGGTTGGTCCACTAACTACGCCGACAGGCTCGGGCGTAACCGAGCTCGCCCGGATTCCCATGCGAGCCAAGCAGGCCGGCCTGCTCACGTTCACCGCCGATCCGGCCGACGACCTGGCCAACCATATTACGGCCCTGTACGGCGAAGAAGGCTCGGTTGACTTCGCCGCGATCCGCTTCGGCACCGCGTCGATCGAAGTTGAAACGACCTTCCTCACCGTCAACGATACATTCAATGTCGACGAGGATTCGCAGAACCAGTCCCTCAATCCGCTGGCCAACGACGAAATCGAGGCCGGTTCGGGGGACGTGCTCACGATCGATTCGGTCGGCACGCCTAGCAATGGCGGCACCGTCACCATCTCGACGAACGGCAAGACACTCATTTACACCCCGGCGGCCAACTTCTTTGGCACCGAGACCTTTACCTACACGGCCGAGAATCAGGACGGCGCCAAGTCGACCGCCACGATCACCGTGCAGGTCGCTCCCAAGAACGATCCGCCGACCGCCAACGACGATACGTTCAACGTCCCCGAGGACAGCACGAACTTTGCCCTCGACGTCTTGTCCAACGACTCGAGCACGCCGGATGGCCCCGAAACGCTGAAGGTCACTGCCGTCACCCAGCCGACTTCCGGCGGGACCGTGGCCGTCGGACCCAGCGGCAACAGCGTTACCATCACGCCCGCCAATAACTTCATCGGCACGCTCACGTTCACCTACACGATGAGCGACGGCAACGGCGGGACCGACACGGCAACTGTCACGGTGACCGTCACCGAAGCGAACGATCCCCCGGTCGCCGCCAACGATACGGCGACGGTCAGCGAAGACAGCACGGGCAACATCATCAACGTCCTGGCCAACGACACTTCAGGCCCGGATGTCGGCGAAACGCTGACGGTCACCGCCGTTAGTGCGGGCTCCAATGGCGGCACGATCACCGTCGGCACGGGAGGCGCCAACGTCGTTTACGCCCCGAAAGCCAACTTTCAGGGGATCGAGACCTTTACCTACACGATTTCTGATGGCCGGGGCGGAACTGCCACCGCCACGGTCACCGTCACGGTGACCAATGCCAACAACGATCCGCCGACCGCCAATAACGATACGCTGACGGCGTTCAAGAATACGCCAGCGGAGCTGAACGTTCTGGCGAACGACACTTCGGCCCCCGACCCGACCGAAGTCCTGACGATCGACTCCGTCACGCAGCCGGCCAATGGCACGGTAACGATCAGCGCCAACGGAACCCGGATCACCTACACCCCGAATAACAACTTCACCGGCACCGATACGTTCACCTACAAGACCAAGGATCCCGGCGGGGCCGTCTCCGAATCCGCTACGGTGACGGTGAACGTCCAGGAATTCATCCCCAGCTCGCTCGCTGGTTTTGTCTACTTCGATGTCGACAACGACGGCCAGAAAGACGCTGGCGAGAGCCCGATTACGGGCGTGACGCTCACGCTGACCGGGACCGATGTGAACAGCGCCGCGGTCAACCGGACCGTGGTGACGGGTGACGACGGTTCGTACAAGTTCGACAATCTGGCTCCGGGCAACTACACAATTACCGAAACGCAGCCGGGAATTCTGGTCGACGGCAAGGAGCAGGTCGGCTCGCAGGGGGGAACTTCCACCACGAACGACAAGATCGTAGTGACGGTTGCCTCGGGAACCAACGGCACCGGGAACAATTTCGGCGAGCAGGGGCGGCCCGCCTCGATGATCACGCTGGCCGATTTCTACGCCCGCAACTCGCGGGATTATGTACTGGCGGCGATCAATGGCAGCGGAGCTGAGTTGTGGCATTCCACGCGCGGCGACGCCTTCGACGCCTATACGAACCTCAAGGTGACGCTCCTCTCGGGCGGCACGCAGGTCAAGATCGAAGGGACGAACGCCCAGTCGCAGCCCGTTTCGGCGACGATCTCGATCAACGATCCGCGGGTGCGGATCCTGGGGACGAGCGGAACCAGCCAACTCCTCAAGATCACCGCTTTCAATCTGGATAATCCGTCGAATAACTCGCCGCCGACGGCTGTCGCCGACACCTACGCGGCGACCGAAGACACGGTGCTCACCGTCACCGCCGCCAACGGCGTGCTGAAAAATGATACCGATCCGAATGCGGGGACCACGCTGACGGCGGTCATCGCCACGCAGCCGACCAAGGGAACGCTCACCCTCAATGCCAACGGCTCGTTTACCTACACGCCGCAGGCCAACGCCAACGGGACCGACACGTTCACCTATCGCGCCAGCGACGGCACGGCCCAGAGCAGCCCCGTCACGGTGACGATCAACATTGCCGCGGTGAACGATGCTCCCACGGCAGTCAACAATAGCTATACGGCGACGCGCGACACGCCGCTTGTCGTCAATCAGGCGAACGGCGTCCTGGCGAATGACACCGATCCCGATACGGGGACGACGTTGACCGCAACGATCGTGGCCCAGCCGCAGCACGGCACTGTCACGCTCAATAGCAACGGTTCTTTCACGTACACGCCGACCGCCGGCTACACGGGCCCCGATAGCTTCACCTATCGGGCCAGCGACGGCACGCTTCAAAGTGGAATCGCCACGGTCAATCTGACTGTCCAGGCTCCGAACCAAGCTCCCACGGCGGTGGCCGACAGCTACGCGACCAACGAGGACACGCCGCTGACGGTGGCTGCCGCCCAGGGGGTGCTCGCCAACGACACGGATCCGCAAGCGGGCACGACGCTCACGGCGGTGGTGGTCACGCAGCCGGCCCAGGGCACGCTGACGCTCAACAACGACGGTTCGTTCACCTACACGCCGGCGGCCAACTTCAGCGGGACGGCGACTTTCACCTACCGCGCCAGCGATGGGTCGCTCCAGAGCGAGCCGGTGACGGTGACGATTACCGTTAATCCGATCAACGATGCCCCAACCGCAGTCAACGACGCTTACTCGATTGGCGAGGATGCGACGCTGACCGTGCCGGTGGCCACAGGCTTACTCGACAACGATTCCGATCCCGACACCGGAGCGACGCTGACGGCGGAAGCGGTGACCCAGCCGGAGAACGGTACCCTGACCCTGAATGGCGACGGCAGTTTCTCGTACGTGCCCGACCCGAACTTCCACGGCACCGATACATTCACCTACCGAGTCAGCGACGGCACTGTCACGAGCAATACGGCGACCGTCACCATCACGGTTGAGCCAGTAAACGACGCTCCGGTGGCCGCCGCCGACAGCTTCGCCACGCCGGTCAACACGACGCTGACGATCGCTGCCCCCGGAGTGCTGACGAACGACACTGACGCCGACGACAACCCCCTCACAGCGGCTGTCGTTAACGACGTTGAGCATGGCACGCTGACGCTGAACGCGAATGGCAGCTTCACCTACATCCCCGACGAGGACTTTACTGGTACCGACAGTTTCACCTACCAGGTGAGCGACGGGACGGCCCAGAGCGACCCGGTCACCGTGACGATCACGGTCAGCGCGGCCGCGCCTCCCACCGCGGCCAGCGACAGCTACTCCGTCGGTGAAGACTCGACGCTGACGGTCGACGCGGCGACGGGTGTGCTCGACAACGATACGGGCAGCAGCACCCTGACGGCCCTGCTAGTCGCCGAGCCCGAACATGGCACCCTCACGCTCAATAGCGACGGCAGCTTTTCGTACGTCCCCGATCCGAATTTCCACGGTACGGACACGTTTACCTATCGGGCCAGCGACGGATCCAGCCAAAGCGACGTGACCACGGTCACGATCACCGTCAATCCGGTGAACGATGCTCCAACAGGAACCGCCGATGCCTACACCACCACGATCAATACGCAACTCACGATCGCAGCTCCCGGGGTGCTCGCCAACGATACGGACGTAGACGGCAATCCCTTGAGTGCGGCAGTCGCCGCGGCGCCCGCCCAAGGAGCGCTCACGCTCAATCTCGATGGCAGCTTCACCTACATTCCAGCAGAGGACTTTGACGGCGACGTCACGTTTACCTACACGGTGACAGACGGAGTTCTGACGAGCGATCCAATCACCGTCACGATCACCGTGGAGGCCGAGAATACGGCTCCCGTGGCTGTGAACGACACCTATTCGATCGACGAAGACTCGGTCCTAACCGTCGACGTCGCAACGGGCGTGCTGGACAACGATACCGACGCGGAAGGCGACACCCTTTCGACGGTTATCGTCGCCGAGCCCGCGCACGGCACGCTTGTACTGAATGCGAACGGCAGCTTCACTTACACGCCGGACGACGACTTCGCGGGAACCGACACATTTACCTACCGGGCCAGCGACGGCTCGCTGGAAAGCGCTGTGGCGACCGTCACAATCACGGTCAATCCGGTGAGCGACGCGCCGTCACCCGCGGCCGACGCCTATCAGGTCGAACAGGACAGCACACTCACGATCGATGCCGCGGCCGGAGTTCTCGCCAACGACACCGATGCCGATGGCGACACGCTCACGGTCAATACGACGCCGGTCGTCGATCCGGAGCATGGCACGGTCACGCTCAACGCCGACGGCAGCTTTACCTACACGCCGGACGCGGGTTACATCGGCAGCGATTCGTTCACCTACGAAGTGACCGACGGCACGCTCACCAGTCAGGCCGTCGTGACGATCACGGTCGAAGAGCCGAACGTGGCCCCCGCGTCGGTCAACGACCAGTACAACGCGACCGAAGATCTGCCTCTGGCGGCCACGGCTGAATTGGGAGTGCTGGCTAACGACTCCGACGCCAACAGCGACGACCTGACCGTCACGCTGATTGCCGACGTGCAGCACGGCACTCTCGAGCTCAATGCCGACGGCAGCTTCAGCTACATTCCCAACCCCGACTTCCACGGCACCGACGGCTTCAGCTACCGGGCCAGCGACGGTTCGCTGCAAAGCGAGGTGGCCGCAGTCACCATCTTCGTCACCGCGGTGAACGACGCCCCGCTGGCGGTCGCCGACGCCTTCACGGTGCAGCAGAACGGTTCGCTCTCGATCACCGCGCCGGGACTGCTGGAAAACGACACCGACGTCGACGGGGATACGCTCTCCGTCGTTACGACGGCGGTGGTCGAGCCCGAGCATGGGACGCTCACGCTCCAAACCGATGGCAGCTTCGTCTACACCCCCGACGCCGACTTCTTCGGCACCGACAGCTTCACCTACCAGATTACCGATGGCACACTGACCGCCCAGGCTGTGGTCACGATCACGGTGGAAGAAGCCGGAGAGGGAGAGGCGAGCCCGCTCGATGACGCCCTGCTCGCGTATCTGTCGGGCCTCGAAGACGAAGAGTCGCTCGCGGCCGAGGACGACCACTGGGAAGCGGCGATCGACGAAACGCTGGCAGCGCTGGTGTAATCGTGCGGCGGCAATCCTCGTAGCGGGAGCATCTTGCTCCCGCGAGGACCAGTGGAGGGAAGTCAGACGTCGGAAGTCAGCGGCAGCCGCCTCCGCCGATCCTAATCCTGCTCGTACTCTTACGCTTAATCCTCTACCTTCTCGTGCTCGTTCTCCGGCTCGGCGCTACGGCAGCGCACAGCCGAGGCCCCACCGGCCGACCTCACCGCTGCGCGGGTAGTGTCGGATCCGTCCGCGGCACGCGCGCCGTCGCCGCCGGCGGCTGAAAGATCCAGTAAGGCTGCCCTTCGAGTTCGGCGGGGGCCAGCCAGGTTCTTTGCTCCGGGGGCGTCGAGCCGGTGATGAGCATCCCCAGATCGCGAAGCACCGGATCGCTGCTGCCGTAGTAGGTGTGTCCCCAGGGACTGGAATCGATCGGCGAGACGTCGATTGTGTCGATACCGGGAACGACGACGAGTCCCCGCCCCGCGTCGCCGGCCCGCGGCCCGCGATGCACGAGTTGCGAAGCGGCCAGCGCTTCGTCGCGGCTCGAAGCATAGAGCGTGATCCGATTGGCGGTCCCCGCCAGGGCCGGAGCGATGCTGTGGCGAAACTCGTCCGCGTCGATATCGGGCGCCGCCAGGATCACCTGGTTGAAGAGCCGCGACTGGTCGCGCAGTTCCAGATGCAGCTCCTTGAGGGCCGCCGTCAGGGCCCGATTTCCCATGCTGTGGGCGATCAGATTGACGGCTTGCGCGTCGCTGCGGTGCGTGATGTCGAGCAGGAACTGTTTCAGGTGGCTCGCGCTCCAGCTCACGTTGTTGGCGTCGGCTGTGTAGGTAAGCACGAACTTGTCGTGCGCCGGCCAACTGAAGAAGACGGGCACTCCCTGATACTTGAGGTCGTGGTGCATTTGCCCGGCGCGGCGGGCGGCGTCTTCGAACGTGACGTTGAACCCGTGGACGAACACAAAGATTTCCTTGCGCGGCGAAGCGGCTACCCGCTCGCGCAACAGCTCATAGAACTGCTCATCGGCCAGCGGCTCGGTCTTGCTCAGGATGACATGTTTGCTCGCGTCGGATCGCACCTCCATCCGCAGGATCGAAGGCGCTTCGAGCTCGCCCACCGTGTGCGACCGGGGAATCGTCACTTCGCACAGGCCGAGTTCCACGCGGCCGCCGGGAGCCCGGTCGGCCGTGTACTTGGGGCCGACATGCTCGCCGCGGCGCGCTTCGTACAGCGAACTGCTCGCCGCCTGATAGGCGAGCCCCAGCGAGGCCACGAGGCCGAGGCTCGCCAGCACCAGCGCCGAGGAGCGCCCTTTGGCGATCGCCAGCATCGCCAGGGCCACCGTGATCAGCGCTGCGACGGCCGTGGGCATCCACCGCGCGACTTGCTCAGGGGCACTCCGCCGATTCAGGTCGACCGCCGCCCGATTCGTGCCGTAAAAAACCTGTACCGTGTCATAGGGAAGAGCTGCCGCGGCCGGCGATTCCGGCTTGGCCGGGAATGGACCCAGCCCCGAGAGCGATTGCAGGGCCTTTCGCGGTGCGGCGGGAGTCGCAGGCGTGGGCAAAACACTGGCGGTCGGCGGCTCTGCCGACTCGGGGAGCAGCGGACTGTCCGCCGAGGATTCGGCGACCTGTGGGGCGGTTGCTGCCGGTTCAGCAGCGGGCGGAGTAGATCCGCGCCGCAGCGCCGCTTCCGAGTACGCTTCAGGCCACAGATCGGCGGCAGGAGATGCGGCGGCAGGGAAATTGTTACTGGCTGACGGAGCAGCGAGTGGTGATTCGGGCGTTGGCGTCGTCGAGTCCGCCGCTTGCCGGGGTGCGGGAACGCCAGAAATCGCGTCACGCGGCGTAGCGACGGGTGGACTGGCAACCTGGGGATAACTGGCCTGTGGGGCGTTCGCCATCTCAGGCAGCACGGACAGCGAGCGGAGCGGGTTGACCCTCTGCGGCAAAGGTTGCCTGCTCGGCGCAGGGGCCAACTCGCTGCGGAGCGGATTGAGCGCCCGATCGAACTGGGCCTCAATGGCCAGCGGCTGCGAATCGCCGCTTTGCGGGGGCAGGATGTTGCTATCGACCGAATCGATCGCTGGCCTGGGTTCTGGGTTCAAGTCAGACGCGACCTCGGATGGAGCGGCTGAACCTGGCTCAAACGTCGGCCCAATCCCCGGCTGAGGTAGATAAGTCTCGGGCGGAGCGCTGGCAGTCGGTTCGAACGGCGGCGCGGTGTCGCGCGAGGGGAGAGCATCGGTTGTCGGGACGGGATCGAGCGGCCGGACGACCACATGTCGGCCCGGGTGCTCTTCGCTGGCGGCGGAGTCAGACGGGCGAGCCTGTTCGGGGCGCCGCTCGCTTGCGCAGCCCAACAAACAGACGGCGAGCGCCAAACTGGCGGTTAGTCTCAGTCTCCTTTCCATGTCGGCCGCTCCGCGAGGTTCGCAAAGGTGCGGCGGCCAGCAAGTTTTGCCGGCGCGCACACATGCACGTCTCACGAAGATCGGCGCGCACAATGTGCCGACTGCAGCGATTTTGCGGACTAGCGAAGAAGGGCCTGCTGCTAGCAGCAAGCGTTAGAGCGCTCCCCAACTGCACAGCACCTGAAGCTGCGCAGGATGCTGCACAGCGCTTTAAGCCGCACGGTCGAGGTGGGCGAGCCGCGCCCGGCGTTTGGTGAACCAACCTTCGCCCAACACGCTCAGGGCGACTCGGTCCTCGAGATTCGGCCGGAAAATCGTCATCAACAGGAGGGGCAGATACCACGCCATGTACATCCCGCCGCCGTCATCGAACCCGTGCCAGAACTGCACCGCCACCATGAGCGCCGCCGAACAAGAGAGGAGTGTTCCCAGGTTCTTGTGAGCCGGCCAGATCGCCAAGCCGCCAGCGAGCGCTGCGCAGCCGGCAATTACGGGCAGCCGATACCAGGGATCCCACCCCAGGCTCCAGATGCCGCGGAGTCCCTCGGTCACCGGCCACCACAGGGCAAACATCTGCTGGACCTTGTACCAGAACGACTCGAGGTCACTCGATACCAGCGCCAGCGAGAGGATCATCAGCCCAATCGCGGAACCCACACCAATCAGAAAGCGGCCCAATCCGCGCTGCCAATAGAAGCTTATCCAGAGGGGCAGCAAGAACAGCGGGTAGTAGATCACGGAGATCCCCAGCCCGAGAAAGATTCCCGCCAGGGCGGGCCGCCGGTAACAGACCACTGCCCAGAGGAGCAGCGCGGCAGGCAACACATGATCGACGTGCCCGGTCATCTGCGCCGTATAAGGCAGCATCAGGTAAATCGCGGCAGCCGCAATTCCCAGGCGGATGTTCTCAAAGTGCCAGTAACCGATCGTCACCAGGGCGACGACCACCGCCAAATGCGATGCAATCGCCATGCTCCGCGAGACGATCTCCGGCAACTTCTCGGGCTGCGCGGCGTTCTCGTGGACAAACGGCGAAGTGGGAATGCTGGGAAGCAGGTGCAGGAAATAGAAGCCCGGCCCGTGCCGGCGATAGTCCTCGGGCTTGCTCGCGTCGTCCGATGTATCGTGCCCTTCGCGGAGCGACTGCGCTCCCTTGGCTCCCGATAAGTCGTCGGCCGATACTTCCGCCGTGATGACGTTGGCCATCAGGAACAAAAACAGCGAGACGCTCAGAAAGATGAGCCCGCCGTTGGTCAAGTTCGGTTCGAGCAGCGGACGGCGGACCATCGTCGGATCGAGCAGCAGACGGACCAGCCAGATCGCGGCCACGGCGAACAGCCAGAGGTAACCGCGATGAGCGAGTTCCGGATTGGAGATCGTCGCCTGGAGCGGTGTGCGTTCGGCAAACGCCGCTGGTTCGCCATCCAGCGGAGCCACCTCGAGCGGAGCCACCGCCAGCGGAGCGACGTCCAACGGAGGAACGTCGAGCGGCTGAACAGCGGGCGATGCAACCTCGACTGGCTCGCCCGCTTCGGGTGCGGAACCGGCGAGCGGGACGGCACTCAGGGGAGATTCCCGGTCAACTTCGCTCGTTGCGCTCTTTCCTGATTCCCCAGGCTGCAAGGCCTCGTTGACCATCAACAGGCCCGGAGCGAGCAGGATGAGCAAAGCCAGATCGAGATTGCGGACGCTCCAAAACCGGTTGAACTTGAAGAACAAGCCGATCATGAGCAGCGACGACAGGTAAACCCAGGTCGCTGGATCGATCTTGTGATATTCAAAGAGAATTTCGCTCATCGGGTTCAAACGATTATGGGAAGTGCGCGGCGAGCCGTCTCCCGGCACGAATTAGCAGGCTGGCGGAGGTGGTGTACGAGTGTGTTGAAAGGACCAGATTCCCCGTTTCGCCACCATGCGCATGGTGCGCCAATCCACCAAAATAAGGAATTGGCAGGTATTTGCAAGAACGAGCTCCTCCGACTTGGCGGTCGCGAGAATTCTGTAAACTCTACAGCCGCAACAACTTAACGCCGGCCGAACAAGGCCCGGCATCAAGGGAAATCGATCGCCCGTTAAACTCGAAACCAGTTCTTTATTCGGCATTTTATGGAAATCGACCTGCCAGCAGGCTGCGCAGGGCATGCCCTCTCCCGCAGCAAGGACATCACTTCTCTATGGCGATTGATCGTCGTTCCGTTGCAGTTGCTGGAAACTGAAGGCTTCGTCGCTTGCCGCGGGCAACGAATGGGCCGGCCACGCGGAAGGGGTGTTTGCCGCGGAGTGAAGTATGGCCTACCTGTTACTATGCCGGCTGCAACCTGACAGCCGGCGGGCTTGCTCCCCTCTGCGCGAGGATTTTATGCGTACTGCTCGCTTGACCGCCTGCCTGCTCACGTTTTTGGCCATGCCTGCCGCGGCGAACGATATTTCCCCCGAGGGCTCGCGACTGGCCGCCGCGCTCGACGCCCTGCACGTCGAGCGGCTGTGGCTCGCGGACCGCGACTGCGACTGGCAAACGGGCGCACCGAAGGGGGGGCGAACAAGTACCAAAGTCCCGCACTCCGCGTCGTTTGTCGCCGCGGCCAGCGAGCGGCTCGGGGTCTACATTCTTCGCCCGCCGCATCATGCGCTCGCCAACCTGAGCAATGCCCAGTTCGATTGGCTCCACACCAAGGATGCCCACAAACAGGGCTGGCACGAGGTGCAGACGGCCGAAGAGGCTCAGCGGCTGGCCAATCACGGCCAACTGGTGGTCGCGGCCTGGAAGAATCATCAGCCGGGGCATCTCGGCCACATAGCGATTGTCCGCCCGGCCAGCCACGGGCATCAGCACCTGCACGACTACGGGCCGCAGATTATCCAGGCGGGGCTCGAGAACTATGCGAGCACGAGCGTCGAGAAGGGATTCTCCCACCATCCGACCGCCTGGGGAAACCGCGAAGTCCGGTTCTTTGCGCACCAGATCGAGTGGCCGACGGAAGCCAGCCGCTAGGGGTTCGTAGCGGCGAACACGGCGCCTAAGCACCAATTCTCAAGCAACAAGCACCAAACAAATCCAGACACCAACATCAAAAAGTTGTCGGTCACAGGGTGTCGGTCATTCGAACCTTGGTGCTTGTTTGAGATTTGGCGCTTGAAAGTTTGGTGCGTTCTTACCTACGGCAGCAGTGTGTCGTCGGCCGCATTGAAGTCGAGGATCTCGGCCAGTGAACCAGCGCTGAAAGCGTCGTTGCCCGCATGGCCGCGCTGGGTGTCCACTCCATCGTGGTCGTTGGTAAACGCCCCGAGAGAGTTCGCCAGACAATCCGCCAGGAGCTGCATGAGCGCCTGGTCCTCGGCATCGCCCGCAGCACGGCTTTCGGTTGATACGCCACCGTAGGTCGTGCGGCCGTCGAAGAGAACATCGTTGCCGCCGTCACCGGTCATCGTGTCGTTTCCGCCGCCGCCGATGACGACGTCGTGCCCGGTGCCGCCGAGCACCCAATCGGCCCCTTCGCCGCCGGAGAGGATGTCGTTGCCATTGGCCCCGGTGAGGCGGTCGTTGCCTGCGCCGCCGTAGAGCCGATCATCGCCGTCACCGCCGTCGATCGTGTCGTTTCCCTGTCCGCCGTAGCCGTAATCATTGCCCGCTCCAAGCGTCATGCTGTCGGGACCTGGGCCGCCGTACATGATGTCGTTGCCGCCGAGCGTACTGAGGATATCGCCCAAGCTCGCTTCGGGCAGGTTCTGCGGATGGTACGCCGCTGCTGCGCCAAAGCCGTCGGCAGCGAGCAACTGTCGATTGGCTTCGGTGTCGGCCAGGCCGTATTCGACCGGATCGCGATCGCCCCAGACGACGTTGTTCCCCTGGCCGGCGTTGATTCGATCGCGGCCAGCGCCGCCGACCAGTTTGTCGTCGCCGTTGTAGCCTTGCAGATAGTCGTCGCCATCGCCGCCGTAGAATTCGGCGACATGGTTGAACGCCCCTTGCTGAATGTAGTCGTTCCCGCCGAGGCTGTAGACGACCGTCCGCCGCGTGATCGTGAAGTAATTCTGATAGCTGTTGATCCGGGTGCGGGCCACGTTCGGATCGGCAGTCGTAAAGAACTGAATGTTGTCGGCCCCGTCGGTGCCGCGAACGAACAGGTCTCCCATCTCGACGTTGGTCAGGATGCCCCGATCGCAAAGGTTGATGTCTTCGATCTGCAGGAAGTTGACCGGAGCATGCCGCACGAGAGGTGGACTAGCGATCGACTGGGCGACGCCGGGGAGGCTCGGATTGGCCCCGAGCGTGGCGACGAACATCGCACCATTCAGGAGCGTCACGTCGAGATTCAGGATATCTCCCACCTGATCGCCGACCGGCGGATTGGGGTTGGCCGTCGGCTCGCCGCCGCCAATGTTGATCGTCGTCGTGACGCTGGGGCGGATCTTGCCTTTGCCGAGCGGGAAGACGGGAATTGCACCGGGCGTCAGATCGAGCGGCGTCTCGCCGAAGATGTCGTTCCCATCGGCCGGATTGGGATTGCCGGGAGCGTCGCCGTTCAGGTTGATTGTCTGAATGCCGGTCGCCGGTCCGCCGACTGCTTCGTCGGATGTGCGAAGGAAGAACTGGTCCGCGCCGGTCCAGCCATTGAGCGTCACGAGGTCCAGATCGCTGCCGGGGTTGAAGTTGGCATCGAGCGTGTCCGAGCCCTGCGTGCCGGTGACGCTGAGGACGTCGATGTTTGAGTAGGCGATGTCGAGGCCGCCGGCAAAGCCGGTGATTCCGTCGATCGAGGTCTCGTCGATCACGATGTTGTCCGGACCGGCCGAGCCCGAGTCGACCACCACGAGCGTGTCGTTGCCCGAGTCGCCGGTGATCGTTACCGCGGCCAGGATGTTGTCGACCGAATTCGCGCCGTTAAAGAGTTGAATGAGGTCGTCTCCGCCATCGCCGTCGATGACCACTTGCACGCCGAGCGGCGTGCTATGGAGGCGGATTGTGTCGGCAGCGACGTCTCCGCCGGGCAAGTTCAAGAGGTCAGCCGTGCTGCCCCCCTGAATCTGCACGCGGGTGAGGCTGGTGGAGCTATCGAGACCAAGCTGTTCGATCAGTTCGCTCCCCGGTCCGCCGATGACAAAGAGCTGTGTATAGCCGCGGAAGCGGGTCGTTTCGAAGCCGCCGTTGCCGGCCACCTGCGACCAGCCGTCGGCGGCCAACCCATCGTCGCTGATCGTGAGATTGCTCGTGGCGGGGGTGCTGCTGGCGTCGACCACCAGTGAACCGCCGGCTCCCGACAAATGGAGCGGTGCGAGGTTGGCAAACGACAGAAGGAGATCGACGCCGCCAGCGCCGATCGCCCCCAAGTTGCCGCTATTGCCGCTGTCGAGATTGTCGGAGGTGTAGGCTGTGTCGTGCTGCGTGATCAGGTTCAGATCGATCGCATTGCTGCCGCCGCGGCCGTCGAAGTGGAAGGTGACATCGCTCGCGTCCCAGGTCCCCGGCGGGCCGACGAGCGTATTGAGGATCAGGCTGGCCGAGCCATTGAGATGGGCCGCATTGGCCGCTCCGCCGCCGATCCCTACGTTATTCACCGCGGGCGACTGTCCGGCAAAGAGCGGAAGCCCGCCGGCCGTCTCGTCGATCCGCAGCGATTCGTCGTCGTCCGAGCCGACGATCACCAGCGACTGGATTCCCGCCACCGCCCCGGTGAAGACACTCGCGCCGTTCACATCGATCAAGAGGTCGGTCCCCGTCGGATCGAGCCGCACGAAGATCTCGTCGGCCACGCCGTCCTGGAATCCTTCGAACTCCATGTCGAGAACGACGTTCGCCGCTCCGCCGCCGGCATTCACGGTTTCGATGCTGCTGTACGCGACATCCGCCGCCAGACCGCCGAAGTTGTACTGGCCGTTGTTCGCACCCGGGCCGAGGAGCAGCGTGGGGACGCCGAGCCCCGCCAAGTCGAGGTTCATCACGTCGCCGGTCGGCACTGCCGGATCGAACCCGAACACGCTGACCGGTGTGTCGTCGTCGGGACGGAACGTGAACGAGTCGTCGTCGTTAGCGCCCAGGAACGTAGCGCCGCCCGGAGCGTCGAGATCGGCGTCGAATCCGATCGACAGGCTGCCGCCGACGCCGACATCCGCGTCGCCATTGTCGACATGGAGCGTGATCGTCGTCCCGGCCGACACTGCTGCGAACGCACCAATCGACAGATCGTCGCCGGCGCTCAGGGTGACGCTGCTGTTGAATGATTGAATGAACACGTTGGCATTGACGGCCAGGTCATCGCCGACTGCGGGCGAGTCGGCGGCGGTCAGAGCCACGAGGCCGGGCGCGGTCACATCAGCCGCGACGGTGAGCGGGCTGGCATTAGTCACGAGCACCTGCCCGTTGGGGGCAGAGTTTGTAATACCGCTGATCGCGTTTACCGTGCCGATCGTCAAAAGTCCGCCGACCGAGTTCACAATCTGCATATTGCCCGTCAGCGTATTACTCGCCGCCAGACTGCTGACGGCTGTTTCCAGCGGGTTCGCGCTGCCGATGCCATTGCGGGCTCGCAGGGCCGCCGCCGATCCGACGACGTTCATCGCGCCGCCGTTAGCGTCGACGATCGCTCCCACCGGAGCATGCAGATCGACAATCCCCGTCCCAGCATCGATCACGGCGAGCGGGAAATCGGCGCTGATATCGCGGAGGAAAATGTTGCCGCCGTCGGTCGTCGCCACAGTGTCGATATTGGCGTTGATCTCGAGCGGTGCCGCCTGGCTGGCGCCGATCGAGCTGCCCGGGCCCGTGACGCGGACGATTACCTGATCGGCGCGGACATCGCCGGTGCCATCGATCGCCTGGCTGGTGAGGCTGCCGCCGAGCACGAGCAGATCGAACACATCAACGCCGGCGCCGCCGCCGGTCGTGGAGTTGTTCGTCGCCAGGCCGCCAGCCGTGTCGACGATGAAGTAGTTGTTGTCGGCGCCAGTATGGAAAATCTGCAGGAGCGTACCGTCGATCTCCAGGCGATCCGCAGCGCTCAGACCGATCCGCCGATTGGCGGTCCCCAGGCGGAGGTTGATCGTGCCGCCAACCACGTCGGGCACTCCAGGATCGCCGGCCACGCTCGTGATGTTTCCCTGGGCCGATCGTAAATCGACCGTGCCGCCGACCGCATCGACGAGCGCCACCGGCAGATCGGCCGACGTATCGTCGAGGAAAATGCTGCCGCCGGCCGAGAGGGCCGTAAGGCTCGTGAGGGCGTTCACTTCGAGCTGGTTCGCGGAGCTCGTACCGATCGTGTTCCCGGCGCCGGTCACCTCCAGACGAATGATGTCGGCCCCGACGTCGCGGGTGCCGTCGTTGACCGTGGTCAGGCTGCCTCCCAGGACCAGAATGTCGAACGTCGAACCGGGAATGCCGCCGACGGTTGAATTCTGCATCCGCAAGCCGCCGGCCGTGTCGACGATGTAGGCGTTATTCACGGCTGTCGTGTTCGTCAGCACCTGCAGCTGCACGGCATTCAGCTCCAGCCGATCGGCGGGACTCGTGCCCACCTGGCGGCCGGCCGTATCGAGCGTCAGTGTGACTTCGTTGCCCACCAGATCGGCGACGCCGGCATCCCCCGCGGCACTCGTCAGATTCCCCTGCGCGACGCGGAGATTCACGTTCCCCGCTCCCGCGGCCACCAGGCCCAGGGCCAGATCGCCCGCCAGATCGCGGATGAAGAGGTCGCTACCCACTGCGCCGCCCGTCGCGGCATTGAGCACCGCGGCATCGATTTCGAGCGGGCTGGCGGCGCTCGTGCCGATGTCGTTTCCGGCGCCCGACACCGACAGGGTCACCGTGCTGGCCACGATATCGGCCACGCCCGGATCGCTGGCCTCGCTGACGATCGAGCCGCCGACGACCGCGACGCTCGCGGTTCCGAGTGGCGCGGAGATGCTTTCGGCTGTGACGGTGCCCCCCGCCGTGATCAATACACTGCCGGTCGCGGCCAGCACGCCGCTTACCGTCACCGCGTCGGATTCGTCGATCTGCACGGCGCCCGAGGCGCTCACGGCCGACACGATGGAATCGACAGCCGTATCGAGGCTGATCCCCGTGGCCGCGGTCGCGCTGAGCGTCGTGGCACTCACATCGAGCCCGGCATCCCCGTCGGTGATCGAGCCCGTGGCGGCGATCAGCACGACGAGCGGAGCCGAGACCTGGCCGCCGACATTGAAATCGATCTGATCAGAGACGAGGCTGATGCTGCCGAGCGCAAACGTCGCCGCACCGCTCACATCGATCACATCGCCGAGCAAGCCGGTGTCGATCGACAGGCTCAGGACGTTTGCGCCTCCCAGGCCTGAGCCCGTCACATCGCCGAGAGTGATCGTATCGGCCCCGTCGACGGCTGTTGTATCGATCGACAGGAGCGAAGCGTTGTAGACGGCGTGCGTTTCGATGCCGAGGCCGCCGCTGGTGCCGCTGACGCGAAGGGCGGGGACGAGCCCAGTGGCAAAGTCAAACCCGTCGGCCACATTCAGGACATCGGACCCGCCAGCCAGGGCGATGCTCACCGGCCCTCCCATCCCATCGATGTCGAGCGGCTCGATGTTCTGGTAGGTGACGAGTCCATTTCCGGCGACCTCCACCGCGCCAAAGTTCGCAGCTCCGGAGGCCCGCGAGTCGTTCGGCCGCGACGTGACGCCGAGCCCGGCGCCGAGGATGACGAGGCTGTCTCCCGGAGCCGACGCCTGCGCGCCGCCGTCGAACTGCACGGCCGGCAAGGCTCCGCCCGAGTAGTCGATCGTCAGCGTGTCGTTGCCGTCCTGTCCCAGGATGGTAAGGCTCGTGAGCGTGCTGGCCAGTTGCTCGAGGAGCGTTGCGGCGCCCGAGGTGACAACGACGTTGTCGCCGACTCGCTGGACGCGAATCTGATCGCTGCTGGGCCCTGTTGCCAGAACCGGATCGGCTACCGGCGGCGGGGGAGGAGGTGGAGGCGGATTGCCGACGGTGATGAGGATGTCATCGGTGTCGGTGAGGCGGCCACCTGAGCCTTGGTTGCCTTGATCGTCTGTGGTAAACGTGATCGTAGCGTAACCTTCAAAGCCAGGATCGGGATCGAATCGCACTTTGTTGAGGGCCGCGATCAGATTGGCTATCGGTCCGTGCAAATGAACTTCGGTAACATTGGCAAACGGGAGCGGTACTCCTTCAAGAGAGCTGAAGACTTCGCTGCTGGCCCCAAGTCCGCCAGTGACTGTCAGCTTTCCGTTAGTTGCAACAAGAGATGTCTGGAAGTATGCGTTCCCAGGAATATCGATATCCGAAAAAGATATCCCGCTCAACATGATCGACGTATTCTTCGCCGTCGCGAGCGGACCGGGGATAACGTTCACCGGCGGATCGTTGACGGAACTGATGTTGATCTGCTGTGTCACGTCAACAATGTTCGGCGGAGTGCTGAGATCGTTAACCGTGAGCGACAAGAACGCGGTCGAGTCGTCGTTCGGCGGGGGTGCGTAGGTCAGGCCATTGAGAGCCGCATTCAGATCGGCGAGCGTCCCCCTCACCTTCAGCGTGCCGTCGCTCCCGTCGACGTCGATTGGCGTTAGTCCGGACGTTCCGCCGAGTGTGAGCGAACCAATATTCACCGAGAGCGAAAGCTCCAGTGGATTCGTGCCGGCGTCCGAATCGATGATCGAAATCTCGCGATCAGGCACGCCCGCGAGGAACGTGATCGAGGAGTCCTCGAGAACAACGGGCACCGGGGTGTCGCCAGGCAATACAAACGCCGGCACCCCGGTCAGGACGACGCGCTCTTCCAGTCCCTCGAGCAACAGGCGGCGGCGGAATTGTTGCTGACGCTTCAGGACCGCGGGACGCAGGCGGCGAAGAGGGCGCTGGGACATCGTTCGAACTCGCTCGGCAAAGGACTGAGAGGATGGTGCCGTCCGCACACCGCCGCTCGAGCGCGAGGACGGTATTCCAGACGGACAGCTTCGCGGACCATTGCCGCAGCCGTCGTCTGGCGCAGACTCGTCGCAGTCTAATTGCCAGTCGGGAACCCGCAATTTGCGATGTTGCGGTGCCGCTGCAAATTGTCGCAGTTTGGCGACAGCGCGCCGCTACAACCGGAATAGGTGCGCGATTCGGACGAGGAGTCTCCGCATCTCAAACGAAAAACCCCTCGGCGCGGCGCTCTCACGGGCCATGCCGAGGGGTCGGAAATGATTGGCAGTCAATGCCGCGGGGAACGGCGTTCTCTGGGCACCGCGAGCGTTACTCGCTCTTCAGGTCGAAGTCGAACTCGCCCCCTTTGTTGCTTCCCGGCTTCACAGTCACCTTCAAGCCGGAAGTCGTCGCGCTGTTGTATTTCTGCGGCACGAGGTGCTTTACCTCGGCGGCTTTGGGGGCGGCATTGCCCGAGATCGTCCCCTGCTCGTAGCGCGGGTCGTCCTCCGAGATCACCTCGGTATCAGTCGACGGGGCGAGCTTTTGAATCGTAACGTTGTAGTCGCCCGCGACCGCTCCTGCGTCGACGGTACCGGTCGGCATCGTGGTCATTTTGTAGACGCCGCTCGCGTCGGTCGTACCGACGGCTCCGAGGGCCGTGTCGCCGCTGCCGATCGGCGAAAAGCCGACGATGGCACCTTCGACCGGTTGCCCATCGAGCGTCACCTTTCCTTCGACATACTCCACGGCCGGACCCGATGTGCCGTCACAGCCGGCCAAGCCAGCCAGCACAATGGCGGCCAGGCCCAAGCAATTGCACTTGCCAAACATGAAACCCTCCCCGGATAGTTAAGAACGATGGTAGGTTGGCTAAAGACTTCGCCAAACACGGAAGACATTTAGTCTGACAAATTGCCGTCGACAAAAAAAGCCCCAGGCGAACAGACGAGGCTGCTGCACCTGGGGCTCAAAGCTTTCAAGTCGTGGCTGCCGTAAGGCGGCTAGTTCTGCACGTTTTCTCGGCCGCGCATCGTGCCCAGAGCACCCCACACACCGCGGACCGAAGGTCCGTTGTAGTGTTGCACTGCCGGCGGACGATCGGGATGGTTGTCGAGCGCGAACGTCGGGTCACCCGTATTGATGTTGTTGTTGATGAACCGGACCGAGCCATCGCACATCACGACCTGGCCGCCGCCCGGATGGTGGCTGCTCAGGTTCGGCATCGCCCAGTGCTCGCATTGCCCCCTTGCGCACACGACGGCGAGTTCGGGGCCATCACCGTGAAGAACGCCGTGTAGACGTTCGACGAGTCACCCCACCGCCGGCCCATCCCGTGCTGGGTCGAGCCATCGAACGAATGGTGGTTGCGGCCCAGGATCGTCCCGTTCGGACCCCGGCGGGCGTAGCACGACGCGGGGGCAATTCCGGGCTGCATAGAACTCTCATCAATCGCCATGCTCCCCAGGATT